>CAYGWL010000149.1:0-14574 GCA_964353575.1 uncultured Methanosarcinales archaeon
ATATCCTTCCTGACGCAAAGGCTTGTTACAGCCTTTGTTTCGTATTTATAGCACAAGTCTGCCCTTACAGTAAACATTGTATTTCCTGCCAAGGCTCTTCGGTGCTGGAAGCCTGAGAAAGTCAAATAGCTTGTTAAGCCCTCAACAAGCTCCCCTTCAGGGTTCTTATATGTGCCAAAAAGAGGTTCTTGAAAGTTTCTTGAATATATGCCGCTGAAGTCCTGGTCGCTTATTCCAGAGATGTCAATCCTTCCCTCATTGACTTGAACATCATCCTCTCCCTTGTTCTGAAGCCTTACAACGATTTCAAAAGGATGCCCCTGGTCAAAGACCTCTGGCGGAGGAGCTCCCTCAACAAAATCAATTAATATGCCTTCCTTACCGCCGACAAAAGGATTTTCCTTTCCTGTTGGCTCTGACTGGCAGCCCTCCTGCCCGCTCACAAGTAATAATAAAGAAACAAGGAGTATTACAAAAAGCTCTTTTTTCATTTTTTTAGGCCTCTTTTTTGATGTTTATTTACCTTTTCTTTTTATAAATCTTTCTATTAAAATTTATCTCGGAGCCTTTACTATTTCAAGGCTCTTTGTTACGGTTGTGCTGTAGCCATAGGAAATTGTTACTGTCAGGGGTGTTGGATAAACCTCATCAAGCCCGATTCCTGCCATTTCACAATAAAGCACTCCTTCTCCTTCGATAAGCCTTAGTTTTCCTCCATCAAGGGGCTTACAACTGAGCGGCCTATTATGCACCTTTACGCTTTCCACTGTAACTTCCTCAAGCTCACCAACCTGGCTGCCTGTGCAAGGACCTCCTGAGCCAAAGTTCTTTACGTGAATCTTGAAATTGGTCTTTCCAGGCGTTGCTGCAACCTCAATATTTGTAACGCCAACAGGACCTCCCTGCCCTCCGCTCAAGGAAACACCGCTAACTGTGCAAACACCTGTGTTGAAGCTGGGATTTCCATTTATGCACACCTGGGCCTGGGCAAGTGTCCTGTAATTATAGCAGGCAGTAACCATGAATGTTGGCGTGTAGGTGTCTGCCTCGCCAAGGCTGGTTGAGATATGCCTGAAAACAACCATGTTTGATTCTCCTTCTTTTGAATTATAAACCTCCACCTTCCCTCCGAGCCTTACTGAACCAGCGCCACCAATGCTAACCACACTTGTATCATAACCTCTTAAATGAAAATTTACACTTGTTGATTCTGCACCCATGTTCTGGACATTGACACCAATTATAAAATTGTCTGTGTCAAAGACCATTGCAGGAGGAGCGCTTTCAACAAAGCTAAGCACAACACCCTGAGTCCCTTTCCTGTATTGATCATAGCTCTGATTAACTCCATCGCATCCAGAAATAAATATCACCAACAGCATCATTAACAAAATCCTTTTCATTTTTTATTATCCTTTTTTGTCTTTTTTTGTTATTATGCAGTTCCTTACTGCTTGGCATATAAATATTTTTTTAAATCATTCCTTCCCGCAGTATCTCAACACCCTTTGTTGAGGTTGACACATAGCCGTAATTCAGCTTTATCACAAGAGGAGCTGTGTATGTTCCTCTATCATCGCTTATGCTGCTGCCCATGCACACAACCTCAGCCATGCCGTCACTAAGCCCTATGCTGCCCTTCTTGCAGACAAGCTCTTCCTTTGACAAAGTCGCTTTAACATCAACAATATCCCACTTAATATCCTTGATTTTGCCTTCGCAAAAACTTAATGATTTTCCATAATCTATAACCTTGCCATCACCCACATTCTGAATGCTGATTGTGAACTGGGGCTTGACGCTATTATCGCTGAATGGAAGCATCTCCACCTCAACTTTATTAACAGCAATAGGCGCGCCCTGGCTCGACAATTACTTGCTGCCCTCTGTGCAAACCTTTTCCTGCATACTGCCATGGACATCTGTGTCTATGCAAACATCCATCTTTGCCTGGGTGGTGTAATCATAGCAGTAAGTTGCTGATATGAGCGCATTATGGCTTTCACCCATGGAAACAGGCTTGGATGTTTTTGCATCAAGAAACTCATAAACGCTGTTTCCCTCAAGATTGTAAGCATCCTTGCCTTCCAGATTTTTGATTGTAAAGGGCATGCTCCTTTCAAGATTCATGTAATCCTTTTCAAGTCCAATGTAGACATGAACATCAGTATCTTCTGCACCCTTGTTTGCAATTTCAAGCCCAATCTTGAAATCAGAATCCGCATAAAGCCTGTCCTGGGGAGCATTATTTATGAAGCTGACAACAATGCCTTCTGTTCCAGAATAAACTTGTTCATAGTTCACATTTATATTGCTTCCTCCTCCGCCATCGCATCCGCTAATAAATAGCACTGCCAGCAAAATCAGCAAAAGCAATTTTTCAGGCAAGCTATTCTCCGAAGGTATAATGCTTTTCACCATCCTTGGTTGTATAATATATTTCCTTGTTGAGATTTATCTCGCAAGTGCTTATAGTGCTTGGATTATCAAACTGCTCTATGTAGCAGCGCACCATCTCAACGTAATAGTCATACTTCAAATCACACATTTCACCGCAAGAACCATACTTGTATTTTCTGCAGAGCCATCCAACATAACTCCTTGCAGCCCTGTCCCAACCGCAATACTCAATATTCCTGCAATTGCCATCCGGGTTAAAAAGCTGACATCCTGATGTGTAGTATTTCTTTATAATCCTTACACCGCACTCAATATTATTGTCCAAATCCGTAAGATCATTAGAAGTCATATCCTCGCAAGTTCCGCCAGCCACTGCATGAAATCCAGGCGTTATCTGAAATAGACCAACAGAATGCCACTGGTCCTGGCTTTCTATTCCTTCATGAGCCAACTTGCCGTTATGTTCAAGATAGGCAATGCCTAAAGCATACTTCCAGTCAACCCCCTGCTTTTCTGCCTCATTTATTATTTTATTTCTCATGTTTTCTTCTTCGCTTGTTGTTGTTTCATATTCCGGAGTTGTTGCAGTAGGTGGGAGAGGAGAAGCCGAACCAGGAGGATTTGAACCTCCGCTACTGCTTCCTGAAGCTCCTCCGCTGATTCCACCATTAGCATATTCCTTTTCCTTTACGCTTCCAATCACGCTTACGCTTATTGAATCCTTTATCTTGAAATCATATATGACAGTGATGTAGAAGAACCTTGGATGAACCTGCATGGGTCCGATTATTAAGTTGGATTTTTCATTTACCTTGACGGTCATGTCGCAGAGGAAGACCGCTTTTTCATCAATATCCTCCAAAGGCACAAACTCGGATGTTTCAAAAGAGTAGATGTTCTGCGCTTCAGTGCGCTGCAAGACAAATTCATAATCGCAATCACTCAACTCAACACCTTTAGGAGTAGTCACCTTCAATGTTTTCACTTTGCCAATCTCACCATTGTCCCAGGCATTCCTCAACCTTATTCCAAAAGCTAATTCAACATCTTCCTCACCAATGCCTATTGGCTGGTTCAATGCAGTTGTTTCTATTGCCAGAGGACCGTTGGTATATGTTATTTCAGGCTTGGCTGTCTTGCCCTCATAAGCGCCAAAGAAAAGGTCCTCTCCTGCTTTCTTTAACTTGCTCCTCTGTTCAGAGTCTATAAAAAACACAGGAAGCTCGCCAGTTGCTTCCAAGCCAGATGCGCCAGCCTCAAAGCTTATCTGGTCAGCCTCCTCATCCAGATTTTCAAACTTGCACCTTACTGTTCCTGACTCTCCATCAGATATATCCTGTTCGCTGGGTGTTATTACGCCCTCGTTCTCTTCTTCATAATCCTCGCCCCACCAGCACTTTGCAGTAACAGAAACACTTTCCTGAGTTCCAAGGGTGTTTGCGCTAACATCTGCTGAAAAGGATGTTTTAGCAGGCACATCACCTTCTGGCTCATCAATTGCAAGAAATATGCCAACAGGCTTTGTATCCTCAGCATTTCCATAATAATAACCGCCTGTTGCTGTTAATATCCATTTTTCCCACCAACCACCTGTTCCGGAAGACATTGATGCAACTATCTCTCCTCCATACTTTGCCGCATTAGAAAGTGATTTCTGGATAATGGTCTTGCCTTCCCTTATTTCCTTCTGGCTTAATCTCTGGGCAAATGCAGCATAAGTAAAGCTTTCGCCTACGAATGCAAAGATGTAGAGAACCACAACTAAACCAACTACAAACTTCAGCCAAACAGGCTTTTTCTCATACCTTGATGTGTAAATAAGAGAGAAGAGGAACCATACAGGGCTGGCAAGCCTGTTCCCAAGGATGCTAAACTCAGCAATGCCATTCCTGGCTCCAAGCCATCCCGTGAAACCAATTCCAAAGAAGTCAAGGAAAAGCAGAAATGCGACCACGGTGTTTGCCTCATACGGACCCATGTTCTTATCTCCCCGCAGCATGAACCAGGTGGCTATTGCAAATCCAACATGAACAAGCACTCCAGCGCTAAGACCGCCGAGGGTCAGGCAAAAATATGTAACTTCAACAAAGAGGAAAAAAGAGACCATCTCCTCCTTTGAAACATTCCTTATGCCTTTAATGAAGAAATATGAAAAAACAACAATGAGAACAACTGCATTAAGCGCATTTACCCTTAATATGTTGCTGACAACAGAGTAATTCTTCAGCATCTCAGTAATATCCAGGCCGCCGAACCACCTTGTTAAAAAATCAAGTATTGAAAGGATTATTGCAGCAGAAACAAAGGTAACGCCTGTTTTTTCGCGCTCCCACATTCTTTCAAGACCTGGGATGATAACCTTTGTTGTTGTTGTTTTTGCACCGGAAACAGCATTTCCAGGAATAGCAGCAACAGCACTTCCTGCTCTTCCTGCAGCATTTGTAGCAGCAAGGGCAATCCTTTCGCTATATTCAGCCGCCATCCTACGCGCCCGGTTTTTTGCGCCTTCTCCATCTGGATCAGCAGCTGTTATTAAGGTTCCTTCCGGCAGAAGCATGCCAGGATACATATCAGGAAGGTCTTTAGGTCTTGTAAAATCTTTTCCCAGAACTTCTATGTCCCTGCTTATTTTTTCAATACCAGCATCAGGCATGCTCAACCTCTTTTTTTTTGACTTGAATCAACGTAATTTGTTGATATTATTAATATTATTTTTTTATTATTTATCTAATCTTTGTTAATATCAGCATTATTTTTTTCATACAACTATTTTTCAAAACAGAACTAAACAAAACAGGCATTTATTCCAGCTCTATACGCAGCTCAACTATATACAGCGTTGTTTCCGGCGCTATCTTGACATAATTGTTTCCCAGCTTTACTACATCCTCCACGTTCCTTGAATAGGTTGCCTCGGTTGTGTCTATGCCCCTCTCATGGCCGTTTATGTTGAGGGTAGCAACCTTTCTTTCTTTGTCGTCCACAAAATCTAGAGTCAGTATGGGATCAAGGGTGTTGTCGCTCACATTCTTCCACTGGGAGCTGTTTATTTCAAAATAGTAAACAGGCCACAAGGGCTCTTCTAGTTCTGTTTTAACATATGCCTGGTCAATAAGGTAGTAACCTTGTTCTGTGAAAAACTTTATCTCATTTCTCCCTTCCTTCAAATCAATCTTGTCAAGCACGAGTTTTTCAAAACTTCCGCAGTCAGGGATGTCAGAAGAAAGCAGGACACCGTTCACATAAATCCTTAAGATGCCTGCTTCTGCCTTGTTGCAGTCAACAAAGTAGTTAAGGGTTGCCTCTTCAAGAAGCCTCATCTCCTCCTCATTAAAGTAGACCATGTTAATGGCTTCCTGGTTCTTTATGTTACGGACAGAGCCGATTATCTTAACATCTGTGAGTTCATAATGGTTTGTGCCCCAGAAGGCGAAGCCAGGGTCAGATGCCTTTACCTCAATAAGGTTCTCCTTTTCAAGGTTCTCAAGCTTTATCTGAGCTGCGCCACTAACTTCTGAGTTGAATATTTCCTCATCATTCAGCACAACTATCAATCTTCCTTGGTTCTTGTTAACATAAAAGCTCAACACAACATTCTTTGTGTTCTCAACATCATCCACAACCAAGATTATCCTTTTTGAGTTTTCTGAGAACTTTGACTTTGAAACATACACAGAATCAACACGCTTCAGGATAGTGTCCTCCACCCTGGAGAATATGCTGAAAGAGTTTATGGAGTGAGTAAGCTCGTCCTGCTTGACCTTGTAAATAGTCCCAGGGCTTTCCTTGAGCAAGAGCCTCTCAGAACTGACCTCTTCTTCACCATTAGTTGTTGTGGCATTCTCCTCAATGCCCAGAAGCGCCCTCCTGTCCGCAGGAGGAAGGAAAAGGATGTAAAGGATTATGAAGAAGATTATGAGAATTATCAAGAACATGGCGCTACCACTGCCAACCTGCCCCTTTTTTTTGCCCATACCCTCTGAAATAAATAGCTTTATATATAAATTTTGTGGTTGCCAATAACACCCTTAAATCAGTAATTTCTAATCTCAATCTGTTTTCTCTAATCTTTATAAAATCTTCAAATAATTGACAAAACAGATTTCGATACCTTTATAAATTATGTTGTGTTTCTATGAGCTAAAGAGAGGTGTGTTCTCCTCTAGTGTTTCTATGAGGTAAAATGGTTATGCATATAGCAATTGAAGGAGTAGATGGATCAGGTAAATCAACAGTAGCTGAGACTGTATACACACAATTGTTAGAATGCAGTAACCAGCGTGACCATATTGAATTTGTTAGTCATAATGCCTTTGAACAAAGTTCATCATATCTAGCCAGAACTATAGGCACTAGAACCAGCAGAGTCACCTTATATGGAGAACAAAAAGGTCTGAGGGTTATAACTGGTATGGGATACATTCTTTCACTGCTTCCCTATGTATTTGCAAAAAGAAAAGGCAAGAGAAAAGGAATAATTGTCTCTGACAGATCTCCTTGGGTAACAGGACAGATATATGTATCAAAAGTGTCCGATACAGCTGCTAAATTTGTAAGTCCTATTTTAAAACCCTTCATGGAAAGACCAGATTACATAATACACCTACAAGTTGATAGTGAAGTTGCTATGGGAAGAATTGGAGAGAGAGGAAGAGGACAGTTATATCATTCAAGAGAAGAGTTGGATGAGCTGATTGCAAGATATGATACGTTCATGAAAAACTTGGAAGGCAGCCAGGATGTCAGAGTTTTCTCTGTTGACACCAATGATAAAACAATAGATGAAGTGTGCGAAGAAGCCACTGCATTTATTGATAACCAGTTAAAATCAAGAGAACGATTGTTTATTCAAGAAATGAAATCCCTTAGTGAGAAAGTACAGACGATTGAGTACGCTAATCTATTTGAAAGAGTAAGAGGTGTATTTGGTGCAGAATCACTAAAGGGAAGACTGTCCCAATGGTATGAAGAAGGAAAAATAGACGAGTTTGATGGAGCAGAAGTCATTGACTCTCTTAATAAAAGCAACGTGCAATATATTTTAGGTAATTTTGCCTTATTTGTTGGTTTAGGCGTCTTAACACCAACCGGAGCAGGTTCAGTTATTTCCTGCCCAGCAAGATTTTTTTGGACACTTGGAAATCGAGTATACTGGACAGCAAAACAAGATAAAGAAAGAGCCAAAATTCACGGTTTGGATATTGCAATAATCAGTGCAATTCCTGTAATTGGTAGCGGGGCTCACCTTTTATCTTTGTGGAGAGAGAATCCAAAATTATTCTCTCTTGTTAAAGAACATACCGCCGAGTACATACTAGGTTCTAAATTTAGGAAGGGAAAAAGGTAAAATGAGATTAAGCCAAATTGTAGAAAGATTTTACCAAGTTGAGAAGGTAGAAACTAGCAAATGGTTTCTTAGATATCTTAAATTGAAGAATCAAGATAGAGAAAAAGATGGAATTTTTGCTTATTCATATGTGCGATGGCTTGATGATTTGGTTGATTCTGCAATTAATCCCGATGCGGCTGCGGATATATTGAATCAGGAAGAAAGAGTAATGAAAGGAGTTGCGCAAGGTAAGACATTTGAAACCGAGAGTTATCCCTACTTGCTCCAGATGCATCAAAGATATGGAAATAGACTCTTTGATTTATTCCAGAAGTTCCTGGATGGGCTCAGAGCAGATAATGAGATTATTATGACAGGAAAGCCACTGGATGAACAGAGTCTTGCTGAAAGAAATTTAAATCACGCTTTACCCTCTTGGCAGGTTCTTAGCTTAATTGCATTTGGAAGAGAATTAGAATTTACTGAAGATTTCAAAGATTTGATGCAAGCATGGATAACTTACGATTCATTAATAGATATTAGAGAAGATTTAAGTGCAGGTTTGATATTGTTTTCCCAAGAGGAATTACATCAATATGGAGTTGATATCCAACAAGGATTTCCATTACCCTTTTCTTTCATGAAGATGTATGCTTCACTTAAAAGAGAGGTATTAAGAGATTTGGTTGATTATTCTTCTTCTGTTGAAAGAACAAATCTTCCCCATCTTGAAAAATTGGCACTGCATGGTTATTTTCTTTCAAGACCAATTAAATTAGCTGCATCGCAATATCCTTTTAGTGAGCCTGAATTCATTGTAGGACCAGGCATCCAGTAGAAATTAGTTGCTTCCTAATCCAAACTTTTATATATCAATCTTTTTTTATTTTGTGTTATGAAGCTTCTCAAAAAGGACCTCAAGAAAGGAGTTCTGCTTTTAGTGCAAAGCATAGATGATATGTGGTACCTCAGCCAGGTGATTGAGCTGGGAGACATTGTAAAAGGAAAAACCCTGAGAAAGATAAAGATTGGCGATGAGGAAGCAAGGAAAGCAAAATCAGAGAAAAAATCAGTATTCATGATGCTTAAGGTGGAGAAGGTGGATTTTCATAAATACTCTGATGTTCTAAGGGTTTCAGGAACAATTCTTGAGGGACCAGAAGACATAACTAAGGGAGCTTACCACACATTCAGCCTTGAGGAAGGCTCAAAAATAACTTTGATAAAGGAAAAGTGGATGGCTTACCAGCTTGAAAGACTAAAGGAAGCAAGCTCAAAAGAACCGCCAAAAATACTCATATGTCTGCTGGACAGAGAGACAGCAATATTTGCGTTGACAACAGCACAAGGTTACAGATTCTTAACAGAGCTTGAGGGAGAGGTTGAGAAAAAAGATGTAAAGGTAAGAACAAGCAATTTTTATGATGATGTCATAAAAGCAATGAAGGAGTATGCTGAGAGGCTCAAGGTAGAGCACATAATCCTTGCCAGTCCAGCATTCTGGAAAGAGGAACTGCTGAAAGAATTGAAAGATGAGGAGATTAAAAGAAAAATAAAAACAGCAAGCTGCAGCTCAGTAACAAGAAATGCAATAGATGAAGTCCTAAAGAGGCAGGAGCTAAAAGATGTCCTGAAGCAGGACAGGATAGCAAATGAAACAAAGCTTGTTGAAGAATTATTGGTTGAGATAGCAAAAAAGGGAATGGCTGCTTATGGACTGGAGGAAACAAAGAATGCAGTTGAGGCAGGAGCAGTAAAGACACTCTTAATAACAGACAAATTTATCCGCAACAGAAGAATGGACAAAGGATTTGAAGAAGTAGACAACATCATGAAGCTGGTTAAGAGCATGAGGGCAGAGCTGGCAATAATAAGCTCAGAGCACCAGGCAGGAAAGAAGCTGGACGGACTTGGAGGAATAGCAGCTGTGCTGAGGTATAAGTTAA
Source organism: uncultured Methanosarcinales archaeon (assembly GCA_964353575.1). Taxonomy (GTDB): domain Archaea; phylum Nanobdellota; class Nanobdellia; order Woesearchaeales; family CAYGWL01; genus CAYGWL01. The sequence goes on from CAYGWL010000149.1 coordinate 9,676, forward strand.
ACTATTAGGATAGGTTATTTCTATTATTATTTAATCTCTATTGCTATCATTATTATTTAAATTCTAAATTATAAAACAAAACTAATAATTAAAACCAGAAGTTGGAACTTTTGTTCCACAATAAGGGCATGCTGCAGGAGACCTGCTTATGGTGTTGTATATGAATTTATACTCACATTTCGAGCAAACGCACTTTACCCTTTCCTTGTCTATTCTCTCAAAATCAACTCTCTCCTGCTCTTTCCTCTTGGAAAGCCTTTCCAGGTATTCATCCTCTGCATCCCAGCCAGCAGGTCTTGTTTTCAGCTCCTCCTGCATTTCCTGCTCTTCTTTTCTCCTTTCCTGCGAAAAACGCTCAGCATTAATCTTGTCCTTGCGCTCCTTTACGCAGAAAGGGCACACCATCATCTTGTAAACAGGATCAAGAACAAACTTATCTGCCTGCACACTTTTACCGCATCTTTTGCATACAGCCCTGATTCCTGAACTATCTATCATGAAAATTATTGCAGAGCAAACTCATATTTAAACTTATTCAAAAGAAATATCAAGACCCCCTTACCCAGTTTATGTAAGCGTAGAGAACAACAGCAAGGTTTATCACTTTCATATTGTGGTCATAAGCAGCCTTAACACCTTTTTGTATGTCCTTTATTTCTTTGGTTATCTTGTCAACCTTTTCCAGTTCATCGCGAGGCACTCTTTTGCGTATTGCGCTGAAATCCTGCTTTTCCAGGTATTCCTGCAAATCCACATGAAAAAAGAAGCCCTTATCCATGCTCTCTGCCAAATCATTCATTCTTGTAAGCTGGGCTTCATTTATTATGTCTCTAAAGTTAAATATGAAATCATCTTTGTTGCGCAGGATAACTTCAAATAATGAACCTATCTTCTCATCATAAGCCTTTGCAGCGCCCTGTTTTTTTACTGAGGGTATGTCATTTAATAGAGGTGTTACATGTGAAATAAAGGATTCCTGCCAGTCAAAGATTTTCTTAGCATAATCCAGGTTGCTTTTTAACGGTGCAGGAATCTCCTGCAAGCCAGAACAGGCGCGCTTGAAGTTGATTGGTTCATAGTCTCCCTTTGTTTTCGGCAGTTCAAGGATTTCTTTAATGGTTTCTGGAATAAGTTCCAATGCCTGTGACATGACATCTAAGTCGTTCTTTGAAACAAAAAATGCTGAGAAATGCTTCCTTAATTTTTCCTCTGACAATGGAAGACGATTGTTCCGCTTTATTTCCCTGATGATATCAACTGATTCAATCTTTGCAGACTTCAAATTCAAATCTTTTAAGGTGTGTATATAAATCATTTTAAAATCCAACTTTTATAAAATCAAAAAGATGCTAATTTCTAGGTTTTATTTAAATATTTCTCCTCCAATTTCAAAAAGTATATAAATCAGCTTTTTTATTCACATAAGTATGATTCCATTTAACCCCGCTTTGATACTTCAGATATTCGCGTTAATTGATCCTCCTGCCTCTTTTCCGTTTCTCATGTCTGCCAATAAAAAGAAGATGGATGTAAAGCTTATTGCTGTAAAAGCAACAACAGTGGCATTTCTAATCGCCCTGATAATAACATTTATTGGCCCTTTTTTGTTCAGCATATTTGGAATAACCTTTGATTCCTTCAGGATTGCAGGAGGGCTCATACTTTTGCTCTTAGGCATTGATATGGTCAGGCCCCAAAAGAAAGAAGGCGAGGAGCCTGGGCAGATTAACAGCCTTATAACCCTGATTGCAACACCCATTCTGACAGGACCAGCCACCATATCATTTGTTACCATAAAAGCCTACGAGATTGGCAAGGTATCTCTTTTGATTAATTTATGCCTGGCTTTCTTGGTTGTTGGCATAGTTTTATTTCTTTTTTCGTTAATGATAAACAAGATAAATGTAACTGTTGTTGACATAATGTCAAGGATAATGGGACTTTTCCTTACAGCTGTCGCCATTGAGATGTTAGCTAAAGGGATTGAAGGAATAATTCTGGCAGTGGTGTAAGAAAAAATACTGCCCTGATTGCTGACTAAATACTGGACACATTTGTCAATGAAGCTCAAAGAACTCCAGTTTGATATATACAGGACTACTTAGCAGAGATAACATAACGAAAGATTTATAAAGCCGCTTTTACCACTAGTTCTAAAATGACCTTTGCAAGCATAGGATTAAAAAAACCGTTTTTAGATTTGTTTGATTACAATCTTGGGCATTATGAAATAGCTATGCGGATTACTCCTTTAGAGGGTGGTCCTGAAACTGGGAGAGTTCCGCAGTTAGCTGAAGTCATGGGTCTTCGTAGAAGACCTACTGCAACTCTTTTTGATTCAGTTAGTGAAGGTAGCGAATGGATGGCTTTTGATGATTTTCTAAGGGATTTTCTCCCACCAGAATGCGCTGAGAAATACGTTGGTGGTTATGAAAGGTTAAACTCAGAACAAAAAGCTATTATCAAAGAAATGGTTTCTTTAAGATACGCAGTAATAGGCATGTCCTTTGCAGATACAGTCCATACTGAAGTGCTTATACCAGCATACGGAGAAAGATCAAATAGAATTAACTGGCACTGAAATCTTATTGTTCTTTTCTGTCTTGCTCCCTCCAGTTTCTCCCTTTTAATATCTTCCCTCTTTCCACCAATGCCTTCATGGCAAGGGCTGCTTTCTTTGGGTCGTTGTAATCAGGAATATTGTGCTTTTCAAGCACTGCTATGCTCATCCTGCTGAACTTTCCGCCCATGTAAACACAGATTATTGGTTTTGCAGCATGCCTTTCATGAGCCTCAATTATCTTCCTTGCATTTTCAAGGGGTTTTGTCATTGACTGGAGCGTCTGGAGAACTATTAATCCTGATATGTATGGCTCTGACAAGAGAGTGTTTACAGCAACTTCATATCTTTCAGGCAGGGCATCGCCAATAATATCAAGGGGATTTCTTCTTGAATAGCTTGGGTGCATGACTCCGCTCTTGTCAAGCTTGGCTATGGTTGTTTTCTTTAGCTCAACAACATTTATGCCCAGAGCTTCACAATAGTCTGCTGCCAGGACACCACAGCCACCGCCATTAGTTACAATAGCTACTGCATTACTCCTGCATGGCGGCTGGTTTGCCAATGACTTTGCACTGTCAAACAATTCCTCAACAGTATCAGCTACCATTATTCCTGATTGCCTGAATGCAGCCTCGTAAATCTTATAGTCGCCAGCAAGGCTGCCTGTATGAGATGATATGGCTTTCTTTCCACTCTCTGTTCTTCCTGCCTTCAAAGCAATTATGGGTTTTTTCTTTGTAACATGCCTTGCTATTTCCATAAACCTTTTTCCATCTTGAATGCTCTCTATGTAAAGGGTTATGGCTTTTGTTTCCTCGTCATCCCCAAAATATTTTATGAAGTCATGGACATCAAGGTCAGCCCTGTTTCCATAGCTCACAACAGCGCTGAAACCATACCTCTTTTCTATTGACCAGTCAATTATTGAATCAGCCAAAGCACCTGACTGGCTGATGAAGGCAATGTTCCCTTGTGGAGGAGCACTGGGAGCAAAGCTCGCGTTAAGCTTGGAAGAGGGCCTTATCACGCCAAGGCAGTTTGGACCGATCAAAGGAATTTTCGCCTTTCTTAATACATCTACTATTTTGTCCTGCAGCCTTTTTCCCTCTTCTCCGGTCTCAGCAAATCCTGAAGATATTATTACCACCGCCTTGACTTTTTTTCTGGCACAATCCCTTGCAACATCCAGAACGTACTTGGCAGGAACGCACACTACAGCAAGGTCTACTTCATCCTCAATATCCTTAAGGTTCTTATAGCACTTTAATCCAAGAACTTCGTCTGCAAAAGGGTTCACAGGATATATCCTACCAGGAAATGGCTTGCAGTACTCGTTTTGAAAAACACAGCCAGAAACAAGGTTCTTGAGGACTGACTGGCCAACAGAGTCAGGGTCGCGTGAAGCGCCAATAACAGCAACACTCTCTGGCTTGAATATCGGGTCAAGACATGACTCTTTTATTTTGCGTTTCATTTTATTATCCTTATGTCAACCACTTTTGCTCCCTTATTATTGACAATAACAGGGTTAAGGTCAATCTCTTTGATGTCTTTGTTATTAATTGATAATTTTGAGATTTTGGTAATTAGATTGATTATGGAGTTTATATTGCATTTTTTACTTTTTAGTATGCTGTATGTCCTGACCTCTTTTATCATATCCTCAGCTTGTTTTCTGTCAACAGGAGCAATCCTGAGTGAAAAATCCTTCAGAGTTTCAACAAATATGCCCCCAAGGCCAAAGGCAATTGCAGGCCCAAAACTGCTCTGCTTCATACCAATCATGACTTCTAATCCAGTGACCATTTCCTGGACAAGGAAACCTTCTGACTTAGTCCCTGTTTTTTTGAGATTACTGCTTATTCTGTTGTAAGCATTTACCAATTCCTTTTCATCATTGATATCACAAACAACACCTCCAATCTTTGTCTTGTGCAGTCCTCTCTCAGAAAAAATCTTAAGGGCAAGAGGATATTTTATGTCCTTTGCAGCCTTTTTAGCAGCATTTTCAGAACTAACAAAAATTGTTTTTGGTGTTGGCAAACCATATCTTTTCGCAAGATTTTCCAGTGTTTTCCAGGATGAAAGCGCCATTTATATATTAATTTCTTAGAAAGGTTTTAATATTTATTATAATCTAAAATATATTTTCCCAAATACACTTCTCTATTGTATTATCTCTTCTTTAAGAGTAAAATTTAAATATTAGCGCATATAATATATGGCTAAGCGGTGGTAAAAACAGTGAAACTATTATGTTGCAGTTAAAAACCGTAACATATTAATAGTAGTGTTACAAATTAAAATAAGGAGTGGGGTTAATTTTAACGGAGGCT
>CAYGWL010000150.1:0-14260 GCA_964353575.1 uncultured Methanosarcinales archaeon
CTTACCTTCTGAACCCTTTTTCTAATCCTTTTTATTGGAAGCTTAGCCATAAGATTACACCCAAGAATATTGTTAAAAAAGCCTCAACAAATATCCTTGTTTTGAATGTCTTGAAAATGGAAAGGAATACCTCATCCTTTGAATAAGGATACAATGGACGTGTATGGCCTGCAAGGAAATCAAGCATAAAATGCATCACTATGCAAAGCATGATTACCTTGAGCAGGGTATGATTAAAGAGGAAATAACCAAATGAGGCAATTACTGAGAGCGCTGTCAAGCCGTAAAGCTCCTGAAACCTTGAGCGAGAGGAAACATCAATATGAACTAGTGTTTTTATGCCATTGAAGGAGCGGAAAAAATAAGGAATGTGGTCCATGTCAAGAATTATTGAGAAGACAAGTATTATGGCAGCATACTCCCAGCCAACGCCGAATACAGTTCTTGCTACAAGAAAACTAGCAAAAAAGTGTACAAAGGGATTCATGAGAAAGAAAAATTCACACAAGTATTAATAAAGGTTTTTGTTTTATGCGCCTGATTGTGTGCAGAAAGAGGAAATGAAGTCATCCATAAGTGATTTGCTAAAGCCTCTGCTTAAACTGGAAAGCGCTAACTCAACATACTTAGGGTCTCCAAGAAAATTTTCTCTTAATACGCCTTCGATTTCTGACTCTGGCAAAGCAGGCGAATAAGGCCGGCCGTGTAACATTACATCAAGATTGTCTGAGACTGCCAAGACCTGGGCTACAGCACCAAGCCTTACATCACATTTCCTTCTATCAATACTGTAATTGTCTTTTTGTTTATTGGCTGAATCATTTCTTGGATAAGGCCGTTTCTGGTACTCGTGATGAGCAATAACCGTTGACTTCACCAATTCATCAAAATCTTGAAGCATATCATACCCAAAAGAAGGATGGCGCTCTACCAACCTCCTTTCCTCTAAAGTTAATTCGTCTTTATTACACAGCAGACTTGCCGGCAGCCTTAATTTTCCAACATCATGAAGCAGACCAGAATATCCGCATGCCCTTAAACAATAATCATCAAAGATTGTGCTGTTTCCTAAATCAGAGCCTAAAAGTTCCTTCCCTAAAACCAGACATCCTGCACCAACCCTGAGGCTGTGAAGATATGTTTCAATATGGTGCTGTTTTAGAAGCACTAATTGATAGTCAACTTTCTCTTCTTTAAGTAAATCTCCAAACAATTCAGTGACTACATCATCCAAAAGGATTATCATAAATTAAGATAATAGTGGTGTATTTTAAAGGTTTTTGTTATTGTTTGCCATTTTAAATTAAACTATTGAAGCTTGTAAGTCATTATTGATATCTGCTACTAAACAACAACAAAGTTTTTAAACAGCAAAATTTTTTGATGTCAGCATGACAAGAGCGCCAATAGCAGCAGGAAGCTTTTACGAGGCAAGCAGTGACGCACTAGACAAGCAGATAAAGGAATCTTTCCTGCATGCACAAGGGCCTGGAGAGCTTCAGATAAACAAGAGGAAGGGAAAGATTCTCGGGGCAATTGTGCCTCATGCTGGCTACATGTTCTCAGGGCCGTGCGCAGCATGGGCTTACAAGGAGATAGGAGAAGCAGAGTTTGCAGACATATACATAATACTTGGAACAAGCCACTCAGGGCTTGGAACAGCTGTAAGCATGGAAAACTATGAAACACCCTTTGGCGTTGTAAGGGTTGACCAGAACTTTGCAAAGGAATTCATGAAAAAATCTGGAATAAATGCAGATGACAAAGCACATAGCCATGAACACTCAATAGAGGTCCAGCTTCCATTGCTGCAGTTTGTATGCAAGGATATGCTTGAAAAACTCAAGATTCTGCCAATAGTTGTAAGCCATGACACTGACTACAAAAAGCTTGGACTGGACATAAAAGAAACAATAATAGACTCTGGAAAGAATGTTTGCATAATAACAAGCAGCGACTTCACGCACTACGGAAGAAACTACCACTATCTGCCATTTACTTCTGATGTAAAGAAAAGATTATACGAGCTTGACGGAAAAGCCCTTGGCTTCATAAAGAACACGGATGCAGAAGGATTTCTCAATCTTGTTTATGAAACCGGGGCAACCATCTGCGGAGCAATGCCAATAGCAGTTCTGCTCAACAGCATAAAGGCAAAGAAGGTTGAGCTTTTGCAATATTACACTTCTGGAGATATCCTCGGAGATTATAAGAACGCTGTTGGGTATGCGAGCGTTGTGTTTAGATAAAAAAAGGAAAAAACCCTACGGAAAAGGTATAGAATCGTGTCTGTCTTTTCTCTCAGCCACCTTGCCTTCCAATGAGTCCCACAAAGCGTATTCGCCCTGATAATGCGCTACTAAGCTTACAGAGTAATTATGGGTTTGCTCATTATAATAACATGGCAGAATGCCGTGATAATCCATCACTGTAAATCTTCCGGCAGCTGCAACATGCCTACTGACTGTTCCTATTTCTGCACCATTCAACAGAATCTTAACCTCAAAACTGTGTGGTCCTATCCTTCCCATGTGCTCTTTCAGGTTATCAAGCAAAACTCCAGAATATGTGGGAGTATCTGTGAAGCTACCCAAGCTTATATCATCTCCAAAGTTTTCCAACAAGTAACGGGAAAAGCTTGGAGCAAAAGGTATGCTGAATTCCTTTGACATTTTACACCCCCAGATTCTCGATATTGATTGTTGGTGTTAAGGTAATCTGAGAATATTTATAAATCTTGTGTTAATAAAAAACAAAAAATTAAATCAAAACATCAATTAACTCAGGGTCGCTCAGAAATTCCTCTCTCTTGAGGTCTTCAATTATGTAATAAACCTGCCTGCTTCTGAGCTTGAACTTTGCATCTATGAGCTCCAAGAAGTCTTCAAGCTCCTTGACATGCTTGAATATGCACTCAGCCATGAAGTCAAAGCCGTTGTTGATTTTGTAAAGAGAGTTTATGTTGTTGTTCTTTAACAAGAATTCCTTTAGCTCCTGCCTTTGCTCCCTATCAACCTTCAAGGCAACATTTGCCCTTGCATGAAAGCCAATCTTGCTAAAGTCTATCAAGGCAGTGTTCTTTTTTATAATGTCGCCTGTGTGCAACTTGAGCTTGTCATATAATGTGCTCACTGGAATCGAGGTTTTCCTGCTCATCTTAGTAAGGGTTTCTCTGGCATTATTCCTTAAGTGAGATATTATTATCAAATCTTTTTTCTTCATTTTTTTCACCTCTGAAGACATTATTTCCATTTTTCCCGTAAAGCTTACCGGAAATATTTCTTATAAAACGAAAGATTTATATATAGTTTTTCCTTATAATATATAAATATGTATATAATTATATAATTAAAGGGTGCCTTTGTTGGGGGTGGTTTCATGAAAAGAAAGGTCATTCAGCTTGCTGGCAAGACATTTGTGGTTAGTTTGCCAAGGAAATGGGTTGTGAAGTATGGCATAAATAAGGGAGAGGAGCTGGATGTGGAGCCAAAGAACGGAAGCATAGTCATAGGAACAGAAAGAACAACGCAGCTGGAAAAACAAATCCTTGATGTGAGTAACATGAATGAGAGAGTTATAAGATGGGCTTTGTCTGCCTTGAACAAGAGCGGGGTTGATGAGATAGAAATAATAAATTATACGCCAGAAGCATTGAAAATAATGCAGGAACTTGTAAAGGACCTCTTCATGGGATTTGCAATAATGGAGCAGACACCCAAGCGTTGTGTTCTGAGAAATGTTTCAAAAGAACTGGAAACAGAGTTTGATGCAATGCTCAGAAGGGCTTTCCTTGTAACGCTTTCCATGGGAGAGAGTACTTTAGAATATATAAAGCAGGGAAAAATGAGTAGCATGAAAGAGTTAATTGCTTTGGAGCATACAAACAACCAGCTCACAAACTTCTGCGAAAGAATACTCAACAAGCAAGGATACAAGGACTACAGAAAGACTTGCTTCCTTTATGTGATAGCGTGGAACCTTGAAAAGGTTTGCGATGATTACAAATACATCTGCGATTATCTTTCAAAGCCAGAGAACTCTAAAACAAAGATAAGCAAAGAAGTCCTTGATTTCTTTGAAAGGGCAAACAGGTTCCTGAGGTCTTATTACGAGTTGTTTTATAATTTTGATGTCAAGAAACTTGTTGAGCTAAGTGAGGAGAAGAACATATTAGTGGAAGAGGCAAAAAAGTTTTTAGTAACAAAGAAGGATAAAGAAGTGTTTATCATCAACACACTTATAAATATGATAATAAAAACAAAAGACTTCTCAGCATCAAGCTTTGCCCTGAACAGCAACTAATGCCTTGAGCCCTATTAAGTCTTGCCTTAGATTATCATAATTTTCTTGGTATTGCGTATAGTAATTATAATGTTTTTCTTTTATAATGTCAATAGCATTTATGGCGTTTTCTATAACTATTTCGCGCTTCGGCCACAGAGTTGTTCTGTTAGGAGAAGACCAGGCAGAACCCAGGGAGATTGCCCTCTGAACAACTGCATTAAAGTATGTTAGCTCAAACTCTTTCCTGTTCTTAAGCACAATTTCACCTTTGTGATTATTGTAGGAATCAAAATAATCATTCAAAACCTTTAACTTCTGTTCATAAGTCAGGAAATTTCCGTATTCCATTAAATTAACCAAGTCAAACTGTATTGGAACCATTCCTTTGTCCTGGAAATCAATGGCAAATATTGAATCATCATCAGCTATAAGCCAGTTCTCTGGATGGGCATCCTTGTTAAAAACATAAATCGAGTCTTTAAAAGAGTCAAAAACCGGACGGTAGTTATGGATGAATCTTCTTGCGAGCTCCCTTGGACAGCCGAGCTCTTTATTGTAAAGCTTGCCTTTCATGGTAAGCGCTAACTTCAATCTTCCTCTCTTGCTAGCAGATTCAAGCTCTTCGGATGAGTGAAGCAGGGCTAAATAATCAACAACATGCTCTAGACTGGAAAAATCTTTTTGCTCAAAACTTTGAAGCAGGCTGTGAGAGGGAACAAATCTTTCAGTATAAACAAATTTTTTACCATCCTCAACTTCGTAATCAAAGATATTGGCTACTTGAACAGGAAGCTTATATTTTTCATGACCTGAAACAAGCTCTTCCAATGACTTAACCAAGGATGCCTCAAAAGCAAGTTCCTCCAAGGAGTTGCTTTCCTTGAAAAGCACTGAGCCCTTGATGAATTCGCTTGGACCAAAGACATAGACATCCCTGGTAGTCTCTCCAATTAATTCTTTCTTGTACTCTGCTGTTCTTAGAATAGAAAACAAATCTCTCAATTCTTGCGTTGCTTCATGTTTTCTGTCAACACCATCCAAAATATCTACTTTCAAAACACCTGTATGAGGAGATAGTTCTTTTTGTTTTTGTGAAAGGTCGTTAAGAACAGTAATGGCTCCGCTTGGATTATTGAGACGGATATGTGAAAAGGCGAGACCAATGTATGTAGATGGCTTAGGTTCTTTCCTGAGCTCTTTTTCGTACTTTTCCACTAGACTTAGGCGCTGAGGAATGTCATTCAAAGATAGCCACTGATCAGGTGTTGCGTAAGGCAGTTTTCCTCGCTCATTAAGAAACCGTAAGCCTCTAAGATAAGTCAGAAAGGCTTGGTCAAAACTGCCCTCATCTGACAGAATTGATGCCACAGTATAATGCGCGGATGGATGTGAAGATGTCTTCACCAGCTCTTCCATGAGTTCTCTAAACTTGTTCTTTTTACCTATAACATGATAAAAACCAGCTTGGAAAGATTTAGTGGTTACACTTATGTTTTCAGAATGAAAAACTACTGATGTAATCCTATTAGACACACTTCCCAGATAAAAAAATAAAGGGATGAATAGTGCGCGAATAGCTGCGGTAAAATAACAATTAGAGGATAAGTCAGACATCAAATCAGGATACATATTAGCCATCCTACACGCATTTAAGGTATTGAAAGTGCCTAAAACAAAAGGGGCACTAAGAACCAAACCGCCTGTCCAGGAATGTTCAAGAATCCAGTCCAAACCCCTTCTGAAACCAGTTGCTTTGGGGGTATAAAGCCGCTCCTTCAAACTCAGCTTTACATCCTTGAGATTGAATCTTTTTTTATAAGCTCTAAGTTTTTTATAATAGTTGGCACCGCTGTGAGTAAGGTAGCCTGAAATAAGCGGACCGAAAAGAAGGAAAGGGTCATAGGCAAAAACATCGCTTCCCCTTGTAATATATCCCAACTGAAGCATTGCCTCATATGTGGCCAAACCAGCTGCCAAGCCAAAAAGCTTTGGATAATGCTCCATAAATTTGTTTTTAGCAGTGTCAAGAAAGTTCTCATTAACCAAGTCATCCAAGTCCCCCATGAAAAAAGGTAATGAAGGTAATCTTTTAAAGCTTTTTAAAAAACAACAAAAATATTTAAATACCAAGATAGAATAAGTTAAAGTATGGAAAAAAGAGGGCTTACAACCACAGAGATTGTTATAATTGTTGCAATAATCATAGCCATCATATTCATAGTTCTCGGATTTAGAAACCTTATCTGCTTGTTTCAAGAGGTGCCGTTAGTATGCTGAAAAAAGCCCAGGAGTCAGCAGGTGTGCCAGTACATTTACTTCTTATAGTAATAGCAATAGCGGCCCTAGCCGTAATATTTTTTATTTACCTTTTTCCAAAACTGGTTGAGTTTCCTGAAAGAGAGATGTGCAGGTTAAGCGTTATCGCGAAATCAGAAACCAAGGTTACGGGAAGTGAGAGCGAGATACCGCTCAACTGCCACACAAATCTCTTAGACATAAAAAAAGATGGCATATACAAGGATGGAAACATAGATGTGGTATTTAAAAGAGGTGAAAATGTACCTGATACAGAGGACAAGATAAAGAAATACGTAGCAAACCAGATGTATGATTGCTGGTACCAGTTCAACGAAGGGCAATCAGACCCATGGGGAGACTGGGGCTTAGGAACAACCCAGCATTGCGTTATCTGCGCAGACATAAACTTTGATTCTGAATTCAATGAAAAAATACCAAAAATAGACAAATTTGGAGAATTCCTTAACACTGAAAAGTTTTCCAGGAGCTCAAAGGAAACATATGCTAAGTATCTTGGAGGAGACATAGAAACAATAGAGGGATCTGAAGACCTTTACATTGACACCTCACAGCCGCACCTTGTTTTATACAGGCTTAAAGACCTGGGAGCAGGAGGCGGTATCTTTTTAAGCACCGTCGTTGGATGTGGCACTGGGGCTGGAGCAACCGCTATAGCTAATGTAGTGGTTGGTGTTGGAACAGCCGTATGGGCAGCAGGCACAGGAATTGGTTGTATAGTTGGTTTTGCCGGAGGCGTTTACCATTACATAATTGGCGCGGAACAGGTTAATTTGGAGGCAAAAGTGTATTTAGCCCCATCAGATGCTGTTGACAAAAGCAAGTGTGGAAGAATAGGATGAAGAAATGAAAAAAAAGGGTGTATCCGGAGCATTGGACAAATTAATATTCTTTGTGCTTGGCTTAGTAATAGTTGTTGTTATATTGTTAGTTATCAAAGTCTGGTATGATGATGTTTCTGGCCACACTCCAAAAGAGGTATGCAGGCAAAGCGTTGACGCTGCTGCCTTATCCAATATTGGAGGGGTTGACTTATCAGCAGAGGTAAACTGCCCAACTCAATACAAGGAGATAAAAACGAATGATGAAAATACCATAAAAAGGGAGCTTGCCAACCAGATGAGTGATTGCTGGTGGCAGTTCGGTGAGGGAAAGAAAGAGCTGTTCTCTGCTGCATCAAAGACTTATTGCGTTGTTTGCTCTGTGACAAGCTTTGAAAATAAAGACAAAAAAGTAAGAGGGTTCTCAAAGTATTTGATTGAAACGAATGCTCCAGGAAAAAAGATAAAATACATAGACTACTTCAATGGCTATGAAACAAGCAAGGCGGAGGAGATAGTTGGAGGAATTGACCCTGAAACACTGGCAGGACTTGAAAATGAGGAGCTGGACACATCAAAAAGCTATGCCACACTCTTTGTTTACGCAAAAGGCAAAGACGAGATGCAAAAGATAGCCAATCACTTGTTCATGAGAACTCCTGAAGGGAAGGGAGGTGCTATTGTAGGAGGAATACTTGGAGTAGGAGCTGGAATCTCAACAGGATTTGGTGTTGTCGGAGTTCTTGGCCTTCTTGTGTCCAACCCTGTTGGTTGGGCTGCTGGAATCGGAATAGGAGCAGCGGCTATAACTGTTATAACAGTAGAAGCAATATCATATCGCTTCAGCTCAGACAATGCTCCTGAATGGGCTGCATTTGTAGTTTTCAGAGAATATAGCTCTGAAGCAATTAAGGACTTGGGATGCATGGAGCTTCCTGCAAAACAAAATCAATAAATATAATAAGCAAAAAAAAGATGTTTGTATGAGGATTATGAAAAAAGGAGAACTGGAGATTCAGACAATGGCATGGCTTGCCTTTGTGCTTGTATTAGCATTAATCATACTCATTGCCATTATCTGGAAAGGAAAGACAACAATGATTAACCTAATTGAAAGTCTCTTTGATTTTCTGAGGTTCGGAACATGAACAAAAAAGCACAAGCACCTGGTTTCAACTGGATAATTGTAGCTGTATTATCTTTTCTTTGCATCATTGTTCTTATAGGTCTTGCAGCAACATTCATTCCGCAAGCAGCCAGCAGCTTCTTTGATGCAATAGGAAACTCTGCCAATGAGATAGCACAGCGCTTTCTGGGAATAAACTTTGAAATAGAAGAACAAAAAATAGAACTCAGTGCTCTGCAACCAGAACAGCAGAATGCTTTCAGAGGAATCTATGAAACATTCCTTGCTGGAAAAGAGGATACAGATAATGTAGGATGCCTGCTTGAATATCCGAAGATTGCTAATCTTAAAAGAAATGCAATAGCCTTTGAGAAGGACAGCAACCGCCTAGAAATACTCTTTGTAGATGAACAGGGAAAAAGGATGCAGATAGAAGGCTTTGACCCAATCACGGGCTTGGAGCCATGTTTTGTTGCAGGAAAACAGGACGGAGAGGTGGTTGCACAAAACTTCTACAAACACTGGTTTGAGGAAGGTAGCGGAGGGAAACTGGAGAATATTACAGGGTATGTGAAGATGTGGAACCAAGACCAGAACTTGGATGCGCCTGACACATTGGAGGTAACTGGTAATTCCAAAATCAAAAAGGGAACGCGGTACTTTATATATGTCTCTAACTTTCTGTACAAGGCTGATGAAGGACATATTTGTTTCATACCTGAGATAACAGGATTTTTTGTATCATATGCTTGCGCTGGAGGGGAATCTGGGTTACAGGCTGTTTGTTTTAAAACTATAAAAGACAATATCCCCTGCTGTTCTGAGAGCGTTGTTCCCGGAACATGCGAGATTAAAAAGGATGCTGGGGGTTAAATTGAACAAAAAATCGCAAGGATTGAGCATGCAGACAATTGTTGTTGCTGTACTTGTTCTCTTGGTGCTTGTTGTGGTTGCCATTATATTCGTTGGTGGGGTAGACCAAGCAAAAAACATCTTGTTTGGATTAGGGAAATGCGAGTCACAAGGAGAGGGGGCTTCATGCATTAACGAGGATGAAACCTGCCCTGGCTTCAAGACAAAGCTCAGCTGTCCGGAAGGAGAGATATGCTGCATACCAAAGGGTGAAGAATGAACAAAAAAGGAGACGTAACTCTAACCCTGAAAGAGATATGGGGATTGTTAAAGGCTGCTGCAATGATTCTTATAATAAGCCTTGTTTTTGCAAAGATGTTTTTCTTTGTAAATCCAACGTATGCAAGCTCGAAGAGCAACTTGGAAAGATTTGATGATGTTCTCAAGCTTTTGGAAAATAAGGAGTCAAGAAGCCTTACCTTGGACTTTGAAAAAGGAACCTGGCTTTTCGGTTTCAACAAAGACCAGAATTCAATCAAGTATAGAAGAACAGACCGCATTCTTTTTAGAAATACTTATGAGCAGTCAAAGCCTAGAAGCTGTGAAGCTGGTAAGGCCTGCCTCTGCCTTTGCAGCGACGACTGCAAGAAATTTACTGAGTGCAAGGTGTTTGAGGACATAGAATTCTTTGTTGTAACTGACATAAGCGACCAGCTCAACGGAGGAATAAGTTATGAGTTTGACGGAGAACAAGGAAATTATTTGGCAATGTCAGGGCACGGAGTTATACAAGTGGACATATGGAGAGAGAAGGATGTTATTTACATAGGACAAGTGAGGCCAGAAAAGGAGCAGGCAAGGGAGGAGTTTAAAAGATTTGTTGATTTCGCAAACAAGGACATCAATGTAAGGTATCCTGGAACGTGCAAGCTTGTGTTTGAGATAAACATAACGAAACTAACACAGGACTATTACATAATGATTTATGCTGACGGCAATGCAAAGCTCTTCTCAGGAGAAGGAGAGCAAACAAGAGAGCTTGCAGCAGAAAAAATAGAAAAGGCACCTCTTCTAAGAACTGATTTTGAAGATAATGAAATAGACCAGATATTTGAAGATTATGACACACTGCAAATAACAGACTTCAGAATTCCACGAACAGCCATGCCTGGCGGAGCGGATGTACAAGGTGCTCAAAAAGAGATTACCGTCAACAAGATTGTGCTTCTCCAAAGAGATGGCAAATGGATTTGGACAAATTATGACCCTGGCGCTATAGATTTGTGTGAGTAGGTGGGGAATGTGAATAAAGAATGGCACCTGAAAAATAAAATGCCGAAAAATGCTTCTTTTGAAGAGAGGGTTAAATGGCACACAGAGCACAATAAAAACTGTTTCTGCCATCCTGGTTTTCCTAAGAAATTAGAAGAAGAAATGAAGAAAAGAGAATTAAAAAAGGTTTACTAATTTAGCTTAGTTCTTATAAATCTTACATATTCACCCCTGATATCTTAACACGTATTAATTATAAAGTAGTAACATAACGAAAGATTTATAAAGCGTGCCAGATTACTTTAGAGCATGGCATACGAAGGAGTGGAAAATTCTGTTACAGAAATATTTAACCAAGTTATTGGAAAGTATGATCCTGACAATCTTGAACTTTTAGACGAGGAACGATCTGCTTTGTCTAACGAATTCATGAGAAATTTAGAAACTTACCGTGAGCAACCATCACAGGCACTATCTAAAAGAGCTCTTAAAAGGTGCTTGGGTGGCATGTTGGATTATTTTGTCCTCTCAGCTGTAAGGATGAAGTTAAAAGGGGATGATGCCGGATCGGACCTGCTTCTTTGTGCGGCTTATGAGCTAGAAAATATTGAGCCTTTATATGAGCTGTTGTTTGAGGCACCAGCTAGAGGCGCTCTTGAAAGGTTATTTGGTGGCGCATTAAATTATATGGCGTTCTCAGCAATGGATGCGCATTTAGAAAGTGTTACTTCTGAACTGAGAAAAGCAGAAAATCCAAAGCAGTAATTGTAATTCTCTGCTTTTATATGAGCAATCACTAATGCCAACTACTAAATAAACAAAAATAATTTAAATACAGCAATAATCTGTTTCTGCCATGCTTAGGCAAAAAAGAGGTGCAGCAGTGCTCACTATGTTTGGAGCAGCAGAGCTGGTGCTCTTTGGCATGGCTGTTCTTTGCTTGTTGTTGATTGGTTTTAAGCTCAGCGAGACCACTTATGAAAAGAACTTCATAGCAAGGGACATGGCTCTTTTGATAGACACTATTTATGCGAGCCCAGGGGATGTCGAGTATGTTTATGACCTGAGCGCCTTCTACTCCAAAGGCATGAGTTTTGACTTGAAGATAAAAGATAGGCATGTTACTGTTTATGATTCTGGCTACAAGAATCCATACACCTATGTATTTGCGGTTAAAGAAGGGGAGGAAATTGAAGATTTTGAAGCAGAAGGACCGAAAGCAGTGAGGTTTTTGAAAAAGGGCGGCAAGATAAGCATGGAGGCATTGTACTAATGTCAACCATAAGCTATGAAACAGTGATTTGGACAATAAGGTATTTTATATTTGCAGCGGTCATGCTAAGCGTTCTTGTCATAGTTTCAAGCGCCCTCATAATGAGCGTAAATGTCCAGGAGGTTGAATCAAGGGTCTTTATCAACCGGGTTATTTATTCTGAAAACATGAACTATGTTGATGGAAATAACAGAATCCATGCTGGTGTGATTGACATAAACAAGTTTGATTCACAACATCTGGAAAAGGAGTTTGCCAACCCTGATGAGCTCAACTTAGCATCAGAAATAACCATTTATGAAGCTGGAAAGGACAGTAGTCAGCGCATTTACTTCAACAGGAAGTGGTATGAGCGATGGGAACCCTTAGTGGGAATCGCGGGAAAGGGAGGGGTCAGCTTTGTCCAGAGAAATGTTTCTGTTGCTATAAAGCAAGGAGAGGACTTGAAAAAAGGGGTTTTACAATTCAGGGTAATAACCCAAAACAACTAAAATGAAAAAAGCACAGGTTGATTTTGATGATATTTTTGCTTTACTGCTGTGGGTAATGATAATAATACTTTTCCTAGTAATACTAAGCATAGGAGGCTGCAACAAGGGCTTTTCCAGAGCAAGCATACAATCAGAAAGAGAAAACACCATGGATGCCACAAGAAGCCTGCTTAATTATCTCAATAGCAATGTAGAATACGAAAAAAGAAACATGACAATAAGCGAGATGATATCTGAGTTCTACATCATCCAAGACACTTCAAAAAAGGACAGTGTCCAAAAATTCCTAACTCAAAAAACAAAGGACATGCTTGAGAGCAAGACCTGCTGGACAATAATAGTGCTCGCAAACCCGAGAATAGAAGTCAAAAGCGATAAGTGCGGAGAGATAGGAGCACTTCAAGTAATGGCAAGCAAAGTAAGGGTCGCAGCCAAGATACCCAAAGGCATGGAAAGCTTAGAGGTTGAATACCAAGAATATGTTTTCAGAGAAAAAGAGGTTGGCGGCAAACATTAACATGAAAAAAGCATCAGTATTTGTTGTTGGAGTAATAATTGTTGCTTTTCTAGTGCTAAGCTCTGCCTTTGTGGTAATGTTCTCCAAGTATTCAAAAACCGGCAAGATTGGCGACAAGCAGTTTTCAATAACAAAAGCCTATCTTGATGGAGAGAAGGCATTATTATACATGGATACAGCAGCAGAGCAGGCATATGAGCAAGCTGCGCAAGAATTTGCCAATAATGCTGGAATGTATGATTCAAGCATGTGCAGTGTCAACGGCATCACTATAATAAATGGCAATTGTGACTTCAATGATGATTTTTTAAAAGAAAATTTTGAGAAATACCTAAACAAAGCCTTTAACCAGCGCACTAAAAATTATGAAGAAGCGTATGTGCCCTTTGACATTTATGATTTCTATGAAAAAGATGGAGAGATATACGGAATTGCGAAAAATCCAATACTTGTTTTAATAGGAACATCAAGCGAAGAAACAAACTGCTTTCCAGGACTGCTGCAGTATTTCCCTGTAAGCGGCTCTTATGTAACAGACAACATCTGGGGCTCAGAGGAGAGTCCTGATTCAATAAAAATAAATGTGAAAAACCAGAACACAGCAGTTGTTGCAGTTGTTGACGGAGAAGTGAAGGACAAAGGAACAGAGCGTGGCGAGCAGTTCATAGAAATAAATTCAGGAGAAAACACATTCCACTATTCTCACATTGATATAAGCAATGCCATGATTATAGGCGGCTCTGTTAAGGCAGGAGAGCCAATAGCAAGCAGCTCTGACTACATAAAATTCAGGACATACAGGAAGGGCATACCGATGAATCCTGTGTGCGCTCTTCAGAGAGTCAGGCAGAGCAACCTCATACAAGGATACTACTATGTGTATCCGCACATGAGCTTCAAGCCAAAATACAATATTTTTGAAGATTTTAATAATGTTATGGAGACAGCACAAGAGATAATCAATGACTGTGGCAATGACCTGGACTGTATTAAGAATAATTACAACAACAAAAAAATAAGCAGGGACTTAATCCTGCATGTCGGTGACTGCGAAGGAAATGAAATAATTGAAAACACTTTTGTTGGTTTTTGCGTTGAAAGCCAGGATGAAGAAAAAAGCTTCTATGTTCAGGAGGAAACAACAACAATAACATCAAACCCGAGAACAGGAATAGACAAAGAAACAACAACAATCCAGCCAAAATTAACACCTTTACAAATCAGATTTGCACTGGACACTGACAATGACTTTAGAGCGGTAAAGCTCTCTCTGCCTGAATCACCTTTGACAGAGCCGTCACAAAAGCC
>CAYGWL010000151.1:0-1535 GCA_964353575.1 uncultured Methanosarcinales archaeon
GCCGAAGGTCTGCCTGCCTCGAGGCAATTTGACCCTGGATATCTCCTGCTCAAACTTCTCCTTCTCCTCTTGCGCTCTCTTCTTAAATCCCATTAAAAATGGTAGAACAAGCATGCTATTTAAAAACCTTTTTATACTAAAACATTTTTTGCCATTAATAGGGGTTGGTATGAAGAAGAAAACAAAAAAGAGGTGGATGATAGCAGGCGCAATATCAATATCCGTAATACTTCTAATAATAGTATTTTCAATGACTTCTTCCAAAATGCCTGAAGCAGGAGCAGTCAATGTTGCTGTTATAAAGATAAACGGGGAGATAGGCGGAACAAGCATTTTAGGCGGAGGGGTTGATTCTGATGATGTTCTTGATTTAATACAGGAGGCTGAGAGCAACAAAGCAATTGGCGCAATACTGCTTGAGATTAATTCTCCTGGCGGTTCTCCGGTTGCCTCAGAGGAAATAGCCAATGCTGTTAAGGATAGCAGCAAGCTGAGCATAGCCCTAATAAGGGATATTGGAGCTTCTGGCGCATACTGGATAGCAAGCGCAGCTGATGTTGTCATAGCAAGCCCTGCCTCACTTACAGGAAGCATAGGCGTTACAGCAAGCTATCTTGAGCTCACAGGGCTTATGGAGAAATACGGCATTGGATATGAAGAGATAAAATCAGGAGAATACAAAGAACTTGGAAGCCCTTTCAGGGTTCTGACAAAAGAGGAAAAAGAGATTTTCCAGGAAAAGATTGATGAATTGCACCAATACTTTGTTAACATCATAAGGGAGAACAGAAAGCTTAACGAGAACCAGACAAAAGAGGTATCAAGCGCAATGTTCTACCTTGGCTCAGAGGCAAAACAGCTTGGACTTGTTGATGTGCTTGGAGGAAGGAAAGAGGCAGAGGACATAATTAAAGCAAGGCTGGGTGTCAAAAAGGTCAATTTTATTGAATACAGAAAGGCAAAGGGATTCTTTGAACTATTAAGCGAGGTCATAGCAGGACAAAGCTTAAGCATAAGCAGCCAGCCAGTGATTCAGGCGAAGTAAAATTTATCTTATCCTAATCTTATTAGAATTTATATTATTCTACTCTTATTCTATTTGAACTTGCTCCTGGCAATTATTCTATTGCACTTCTCGCACCTAAGAAGAACGTATTCCGTGCCACCAACATCTCTTGACTCAACCATTATGAGCCTGCCCCCGCAAACATCACACATACCAAACCCCATAATGGGCTTTATAAGGATTAAGAGTATTTAAATTTTATGTAAATTATTTCTTCAATATTTACCAAAGGTTTGCTTATGCTTCCACAATCATCAGCTATCCTTGGGCAGGCGGTGTTGACAAAGCACTCAATAAAAGGGAAATTCTCCAGTTCATTGATGTCAATGGTGTCAAACAGGAAATAATAAAAGTTTTTGTGCTTGTATTTTTTCTCAAGCTCCATGGCTTTTTTTATGTTGTATTGCCCTGGCTTTACTGACACCAAAACTCCTATCTCCTTTGATGAAAGGAACCTTATTAATGCGCC
>CAYGWL010000152.1:0-8345 GCA_964353575.1 uncultured Methanosarcinales archaeon
AAGAGCATGAAGCACTAGAGGTAGACGAGGAAGGAGAATAAGTTTTTGACGACATCTAAAATGGGCTACATTGATTTAAGGTATAAACCAAGAGACGATATTATATGCAGCTTTTTCTTAGAGCCAAACAGCATAAGCATAAGAGAAGCAGCAAACCATGTTGCCGGAGAGTCAAGCATTGGCACATGGACTGATGTCAGCATGAACAAGCGCATAAGGGATATGAGTGCAAGGATATTCTCCATGGAAAGAAATCATGTAAAGATTGCCTATCCTGCAATACTCTTTGAGCCAGGAAACATGCCCCAAATCCTGAGCAGTGTTGCAGGAAACATATTCGGCATGAGATCTGTAAAGAACCTGAGATTAGAGGACATCTCTTTTCCAAAATCTTTGGCAAAATCCTTTCTTGGTCCAAAATACGGGATTCATGGAGTGAGAAAAACACTCAAGATAAAAAACAGGCCTTTGATAGGCACCATAATAAAGCCCAAGATTGGCTTGAACTCAAGAAATCATGCAAGGGTTGCATTTGATGCATGGACTGGAGGCATTGACCTTGTTAAAGACGATGAAAACTTAACTTCTCAAAGCTTTAATAGATTCAAAGAAAGAATAACAGAAACACTCAGAATGCTGGTAAAAGCAGAAAAAATCACTGGAGAAACAAAGGCATACATGCCCAATGTAACAGCAGAAACCAATGAAATGATAAAAAGGGCGAAATTTGTGAAAAAATCAGGAGGCATATACGCAATGGTTGACATCATAAGCTGCGGATGGAGCTCTTTGCAAACACTAAGGCAGGAAAACACCGGCTTGATAATTCATGCCCACAGGGCAGGGCATGCTGCCTTTGACAAGAACAGAAAGCATGGAGTATCAATGAAGGTCATAGCAAAGGCATCAAGGATTATAGGCGTTGACCAGATTCATATAGGAACTGCCCATATAGGAAAGATGGTTGAGACAAGGTCAGAAGCACTTGAGCTGCAAAAAGCGCTTACACAACCACTATATAATATAAAACCTGTTTTTCCGGTTGCTTCTGGCGGTTTACATCCTGGCTCTGTTCCAAAGCTGCTAAGGGTTTTTGGGAATGATGTTATAATGCAGTTTGGCGGCGGATTGCACGGGCACCCAAAAGGCACCAAAGCAGGAGCAATTGCTGTTAAGCAGGCATTGGAAGCATCAATGCAAAGCATTTCTCTCAAAGAATACGCCAAAACCCACAAAGAACTGGGGCAGGCATTGGGAAAGTGGAAGTAGCCAATCCCTTCTAGTTTGTGTTAAAATTACCGAAAGATTTATATACTACTTCAGAGTAACTAATCTCAATTTAATTATTTTAGATAAATTTAGGGGGTTTAAGAATGAAAAACACTGCAAAATTAGTACTAGTTTTGCTGGCCCTGATCATGGCTAGCATAGCTGTGAGTGCAACCCCATCAATGACAGTTACTGACTTGTCATTAGGAAGCACTTCACAGGAAAGAAGCAACTCAAGAGAAGACATAGAGACTTTTGTGACAGGAACAATCACAATACAAAACACTGGCACAGAAACCTTGAGCAACTTTGGCTTCAGTGTTTCTAAGGGAAGTAAGTTCACTGGAACAGACGCATTTGATTCCAGCAAGGAAAGATTGCAGATAACAAACACATCTGCATTTCCAGCAACACTGAACCCAGGAAACAGCTCAACAGTGACCTTCAAGGTTAAGGTTCCTGAAAACTTGGATGCTGTTGATGAAGACCTAAAGCCAATGGCTTTTGAGGTTGCCAGCGTAGGCTTTACAGCTTCTGGCACAAGCTCTTCTGCTTCAGCAACATCAAAGGTAAACCTTCAGGCAAAGAACCACCTGGAGATTGACAAGCTGGTTGTCAAGTTTGACGGAAGCTCAGACACTGTTGATAACGGCGACTCAGTCAAGGACATAAAACCAGGCAACCAAATAGAGGTAGTGCTTGATGCAAAGAACACCTTCAGCTCAAAGCATGACCTTGGCCTGCAGGATGTTTTATTCAAGATGGCAATAAGTGATGATAGCGCCTTCAGCATAGACAGTGATGAAGAAGACGTAGGAGACATTGACCGTGGCGATACAGAGCAAAGCACAATAACCATGGATGTTGAAACCGATGCTGACAAGGGAA
Organism: uncultured Methanosarcinales archaeon; assembly: GCA_964353575.1. GTDB lineage: Archaea > Nanobdellota > Nanobdellia > Woesearchaeales > CAYGWL01 > CAYGWL01. The sequence continues at coordinate 2,158 of CAYGWL010000152.1, forward strand.
CATACACAATGGAAGTGTTCTTAGAAGGTTATGATGAAGAGTACAACTCAAGGCACGGAGAATACTGGACAGTTGACTTAAAGGTTGAAAGAGAATCTCATGACATGCAGATTGAGAGCTTGGTGCTTTCACAACAAAGCGTTTGCGCTGGAGACGATGTGATATTAACAGCAAAAGTAACCAACATGGGAAGGAATACAGAGACAGATGCTGCTTTGTCACTTGATGTTGACTTCAAGCCCACTCAGTACATCTTCGCTACATCAAAAGAGATTACTGAAGAGCTTGACGAGGGAGACTCAACTTCACAGACAATCACAATACCTGTTCCCAATGAAGTTACTGCAGGAAAGTACAGGGTTACTTTGAAGGCTTACTACGACATTGACCAGCAAACAGATGATGAGATTGTATACCTGACTGTTGAAAGCTGTGCACCAGTTACGCCAACACCATCAGCTCCTGTATGCGGAGACAGTGTGTGCGAAGGACAGGAAACATGCAGCTCTTGCCCATCAGATTGTGGTGCATGCCCAACTTGCAACGACGGAAAGCAAAACCAGGGAGAGACAGGAGTTGACTGCGGCGGAATATGCCCAGCATGCCCAGTAGTGCCACCTACAGGCGAAGTTGTTCAGCCACCCGTGACTGTTGTTGAAGAGATGCCATTATATTTGTGGGGATTGGCAGCAGCATGTGGAGTGCTGTTTGTAGTCATCATAATAATGATGATTGCCTTGGTCAGAAAGAGATAAGAAGCAAATAAATTTTTATTTTTTTATTAACTTTTTTTTTATAGTTCTTCCTTAAGTGCTTTATGGAACTGTTTTAGTTTTTTGTCATTAGCCTCAAGTCTTTTGTTGGCCTGGCTAATGATGATTCTTAAGTAATTATCATTAACAAGAATTTTATTATCTTTAACTACAATAGTTTCAAAGTGCTCCGAGCCTATGATTTCCACGATTATTTTATTATTGTTTTTACCAATGCTGACAATGCCGCTCCTCCTTGCCCCTGTCTTGTTCGTGATTTCAATTAACTTCTTCGCACTTTCAATATCCCTGCAAGAAACATGGAGTATGAAGCCTTCCTGCCTCAGGAAAATGTCAAGCTTTTTGTTTTGTTTTTTGCAAGCGTCAATGCTGTTGTTAATTATTTTTTTAATGTTATTGATGTTGCTTTCACTGCTTTTAACTTTGTCATGGCTGACATAAATCCACCTTGCTTCTCTCTTACTTTTTCCAGGCACCAGCAGCAAAATCCTTCCAGAGCAGGAGCTTGTTGTATAGTAATTTTTATTTTTATTAATAACCTCAATAATATTCTTTATTTTTTTATCTATACTCCCTTTTATTGACTTGTCCTTCTTACCCAAAAAATCCTTTTTGCGCTTTTGGAACATGTTTATCCTAGTTTATTCTTTTGTTATATAAAACATTTTCTATAAGAAACAGCTTATTTCTTGTTTATGAATTCCTGCATGTGGTTCACAAACATCTCTGCGTCCTTGTAGTAGTGCTCGTATTCTGCCCCGCTTATGTCTTTTACTTCCCTGTAGATTATCTTTTTTGAGAGTGAGTAGAATCTCCTCACCAGGTCAGCATACTTCTTTTCAATGAGCTTTGTATTCACCAATTTTTCTTCCATGAGGTCAGCAACATGGTCCGGGCTTGGTGGAATCTCTCCCATTTTCATGAGCACTGCATGTGCAGAGTCAATCACAGCCCAGTAGAGGTCAAGTGTTGCCTGCATTATGTGCCATCTTGAGTTGTGCAGAGTCCTTGGTGCTCGGGCAAAGTAGTTCCATATTGACTCTGGCGTTGGTCTTATCTTTCCCCTCAGAAGAAGCGCCTGCAATGGATCAAAGAATCCTGTGTCAAGTATGGCAACACCATCCCTTAGTATGTTTATTCCAACAGGGTCTCCTGCCCTTACATATTCCCAGAATGTTGTGAGCTTGAGGCTTGTTACATGGAGTCTTGTTGAAACCTCTGCAATGCTTTTCTCGGTTATTATCCTGTATGTTTCAACCATCTCCGGAGTGAGCACAAGCGTGGCATCGTCAATAACCACAAGTATGTCTATGTCGCTGCGTTCGCTTGAGCTTTCGTCTGAAGTCCTTGTTGTGCTTCCGAAGAGCACAACTGCCTTGAGGAATGTCCCGAACTCCTGATAGAGCTTTTGTGAGAAATGATAGGCAATCTTGAGCGCATCCTCAGAATACTTCTCAGCATTAGGATTCCTGTTTTTAGGTATATTGAACTTCATATCAAACCTCTTTTTTATCTTGATTTGCTACTATGAATATTTTAATCTTTCTATTTTTATTGTTTTTTTTGTTATTATTTTTTTGTTGTTGTTTTTATCTTTTTTAATTGTTAATTATTTTCTTATTTTTGTTTTTTTATTCTTTTATTATTATTTATTATTATTTTTATTATTTATTTTATTTATTGTTTTTATTATTTATTGTGCTATTATTACCTTTCCTTTCATTCAAGCTTTGTTCCTGACCACAGAACCCATTCGTCTGGCCTGGGCGTTGAATCTCCATACATGAAGTATGGCGGAGCCCCTCTTCCGAAGTATGAGTGCTCAATATCTGACCAGTTGTCCCTCATGTGCAATCCGTACACAGAGCTTCCAAATGTTCTCCAGCCGCCAAGCAACGCCTTGTAGTCCTGGTGCGCTGGCTCAACTATGACATCCTTTATTCCGGCTTTCTTCATCCTTTCAATGAATTCCTTTATAGGAGCCTGCCCTCTTCCAGGCGTTACGTGCTCGTCCTCCCAACCAAAGTTGTCGCTTACATGGACATGGCCGATAACTCCTGCCTTTGACAAATCATCCACCTGTTCCATTAACCACTTGTTGAACCTGCGGTCATTTTCCTCTATGCTCTTTGAGGGGTCTCCCTCAAAGTATTTTCTCCATGTATAGGCATGTCCTATGTCAAAGGTTGCCTTTATGTGCTCCTGAGCCATTTCCTCTGCCCTCTTTTCTCCGTAGGCAGGCGCAAGCTTTCTTGCCATTGCCTCCCTTGCCTTCATGACAATTCTCTTGAGCTCCTGGGGGTGCGAGCCGTACTGCTCTGGAAATATGTTTTCAGGAGCAACAAACAATGGCTGGTCCAGCCTGCCTTCCTTCTTCATCTTCTCTTCCTTCTTCATTGCAAATATTGCAGCGCTTGCAAGGGTGTTAGCTGTCTTGTCAATTGCGTAATCAACTATTGGCACCATGTTCTCTTTCTGCAGCCTTGTTGTTTCTGCCTGCTGCATATAAGAGGTTGAACCTTCTCTTGTGGCTTTTATCCTGTGCTCAATATTTGTAAGCTGTCTCTTAAGAAATTCAGCAGGCATGGTTTCCTCAGGAGGAATAAGGGCACCCATGATGCCTTCATCGTGCATGTATTTTTTAATCTTCCATTTCTGGTCTTCTGGAAGTTCTTTTTCTAATTGTTCATAATACTCTAAAGCCTTTTTTATCTTATCCTTTTGTTTAATTAAATGACCATAGTCTTGAGAATGATACAAGGCCCATCCCCTTGCCTGGGCTTCTTGTGAGTCAAGAAATTCCCTTATGTAGGTTTCTGCTACTGTCCTTTTCTGGTCCGGATGCTTCTTGTTCCACTCTTCTGTTTCATTCTCAAAATAGTCCCATTTCCTTTCCTTTACCTTGAAAGCACCTTTTTCATAATCATATGCTGCTATAGGATTGCCATCCTCATCCATCTCATACTCTGGCAGCACAACTGTTTGGTCCTTTTTTATTGTTTGTATGTGTCCTGTTCTTTTGTCAACCAGATGGAGGGTTGCTGTTTCCGGCTCTCTTGGATAAGCACTGAATTCAGGGCCATACTCCTCAGAGATTGCCCTTGGAAACTCACTTGTGTGCACAACAACAGCTCCTCCATGTGTTGTGTCTGCAGCAAAATCTATTGCCCTTTCTATCTCATGGAGTGCGTGTTCCCTTACATTATCATCAAAGTTCCCTCTGTCAGTCATTCCTGACAATGGAGGTATTCCAATGGTTGCATGAGTGCTAAGCTTTACCTTGTTGAGTTCTGCAAGTTGTCTTATGTCTTCTCTTTCATCGCTTCCATACATCTCAGGTGTTGTGGCACCACGACCCATAGAACCCTTTCCTGCTCCTGTGAAGCCAAGCTCAACAATGGGTGCTCCTTGGAAAATCTTTGCTTTCAGGTTTTGGAGCTGGTCCTGCATTGGATTAGAAGATATTCCTATTGCTGCAGGGCTCAAGCCAGCCATTGGCTCGTCTGTTTCTTCAGGCACATAATACGACCTGTCCATTGGCGTGTAATATAAGCCATAATAATTGCTCATTTTCAAACACCCATTCTTCTCCTGTATCTGTCTATCTGGTCAACAAGTGTTTTTTCCTCTTCAAACATTCTCCTTGCGCTTTCTCCGACATACTGCTGGCTTTGTTCTGCCCTTTCCATCTGGTTCATCCTGTACTGCAGCCTTTGCTCCTCTTCCTCATCCCATGCGCCTCCAGCTGCCCTGTTGCGCATACCAACCATCTCCTCAAAAACCTTTTTCTGAGTCAAATCATAAAGCTCGCTGAGGTTTTGCTTAACCCTTTCAGAAGCCAAGCCGTAAACAGGCCCAGCTTCACTGCCTTGTGTTGCTTCCTTGCTAACAGTCTCCTCCAAACTCTCTTCTTCCTTTGTTTTTTTTTCTCTTTGGGATTCAGGAGCAATATCTATCATTCCTTCTGACAGAAACCTTTTTGTCTTGAACATCTGTCTTTCGTCAGCACCAAAGAGCTGGTCTATGTCAACTGCCTTTACCTGAGGTATTGGGATATCACGAAGCTCTTCCTCTACCCTGAGCTCGTGCTCTGAGGAGCGTATCATATCCTCTGCCTTTTCTATCTCTTCCTTTCTCTTTCTTTCAAGCTCCTTTAGCTTTTTTATCCTTTCATCAGGCCTGAGCTTTTTGATGTCGTCTAATTCCGTATCCATTTTTTTGTTATTTTTTTTATTATTTTTATTTTTTAATTTTTATTCTTGTTGTGAATTACCACTGGTACATCCTGTGAGCTTTCTTGAAGTTCTTGTAAATCAGGTAGACTTCTGCATTAAGCGCATCTTGTGCTGCTTTCTTTTCCTCGTAAAGCTCCTCAACCTTTGCGCCCTTGCTGAAATCAAGTGTTGGAAATTTGAAGAACAAACCAAACATGTCACCAAAACCACTCAGCAAGGCGCTGAATGGCTCAAAAACTGTCTTGCTTGGACCTTCCTTCTTCTTTTTCTCCTCTCTTGGTATCTTTTCTCCTCCTTCTATTAAATACCTTTTCAGCTCTTCTCCCAGGGCTTCCATGGCTTCCTGTATTGAGGCATTTATTGACTTCAGCAGCTCAAGATCCTCTTCTTCCTTCATCTTTTTATAATTTTCAATCTGCTCCTTTGTCCACGCATAAGAACGTAGTATGAACTGGACCTTTCCCATGTGGGCAGGAGCCCTTTGATAGCCCTCGCCAACATAAGACATTGAGGGCCTTGTCCTGTAGAGGAAGTTTGCAAGTATGCACTCATAATAGTTTCCCTTGACTGGCTTCTGGGCAAGGAACTCTATCTCTATCATTGCGCTTTCAAATGCGCTTATCATGTCAACTGACCTTGGTCCTATGTGTTCCTCATCCGCTAACTGGAGCCTGCGTATGTTCCTAAGGTAGGGCTTTATCCATCCCATGTAAAGCTTTATGACATCGTAGTGCTGCCTGAGGTATTTTATGGTAAATTTTCTCCTTGTGTAAAGCTCCTGGTATGTTCTTGCTTTCCATGCATAATACTGTGTAAGCTTTCTTTTCAAGACCTCTTTTATCTTCTCATTGAACTCAAGCTTGTTGACCACCTCATTTACTCCATTAACAACTCCTTTCATCCTGTTGTTGAATGCTTCAAAGTCCTCTAATTTGTTCATTCCAGTGTCATCAGCCCTTACCCTGAAGAAAAGGTCAGGAAGTATGGTGAAGCCAACGGTTTGTGATAATCCAAAAACCGAGGTTGGGTTCTTTACACCGCCCTCAACCTGGTCTGTCCATATTGACTTAAGGGTTATCTCAGAGCCCTCTGCCTGAGCGCCGTTCTCATAGGTGTCAACATAGTAATCAAGCCGCTCGTTTATTATCCTTATCTCCCTTATTATCTGGAAAAGTGTTCT
>CAYGWL010000153.1:0-2136 GCA_964353575.1 uncultured Methanosarcinales archaeon
AAGGCTAAATCTGGGTTATAAAAAAAGCTCATATTATCTGAGTTCAATTTATTAAAAAGGGCGGTTGGTGGGAATCGAACCCACTCCACAAGATATCTGTCTGCCTTTTTCTTTTTTGTCAAAGCAGCAGATAGTCCACAGTCTTGTATACTAGCCGGTATACTACAACCGCCATAGCGTATAAGAATTGCTGAAAAACTTATAAATTTATCGGAATAGCGTATCTGCTAACGACCGAAAAAAGCAAATAGTAGTTCAATATTAAAATTGGCATGGAATGCCAACGATGCCAAGAATTAGCAAAGAAAGTTGAAGCATTGGAAAAGCGACTTCTAGCTTATGAGAATGCACATACTCCACCGAGCCTTCTAAGGAAGAAAAGACCTCCGAAAAAAGAATCAAGCGGAAAGCTAGGTGCTCCTCTTGGCCATCCAAAATATGAACGGGAAGAGCCAAAACCAACACTTTCTATAGAATACTTTGAAGATGTTTGTCCTCACTGCGATTCAAAATTAGGGGAGCCCTTTAGAATTGAAAGGGTGCTTGAAGAAGAAATACCTGAGCCCCAACCAATAGAAGTTACAGAGCATTTGGTAGGCCATTATAGATGTAAAAAATGCAAAAAGCACATCGTAGCTAAGAACAATGCTCCTTGCGGTAGATTTGGCAATAATGTTCTTACCCATGTTACCTTGCTTAAGTTTGATGACCGGCTTCCCTTAAGAAAAGCAGTAAACTCTCTTCAGAGGCATTATGGTATTATTATAACAAATGTCACTGCATTAAATGCCACTGAAGAAGTTGCTTTAAGGTTGCAAAAGCCATACAAACAGCTGATAAGAAAGGTAAGAAAAGCAAAGGCCATCTATGCTGATGAGACTAAGATTAAAGTAAACGGAGTTACTTATTGGATTTGGACGTTTGTTACGGCAAAAGAGACATTATTCGTAATCAGGAAGAGCAGGGCAAAGAAAGTCATAGAGGAAATATTAGGGTATAAGTTTACTGGAATAATATGTTGTGATGGCTGGAATGCATACGCTCAATATACTAACAATCTTCAACGCTGCTGGGCTCATCTTTTAAGGGAGGCAGAGCGCCTTGCAGACAAATATCATGAGTTTGAAGGATTCTATCACTCGTTCAAAAAGATGTTTGAAACCATAAAAGCGACAAGGGAGAAGCCCCCTTCTCTTAGAGAAAGAGAAGGAATCCGAGACAAGCTAAAGCTTGAGATGGAACAAATAATTGAGCAAATAAATGCTTACACAGAATTCAGAAAGTTTGCCACAAAAGTTAGGAATGGCATAGCATATTGGTTTACTTGTTTGATCAATCTTTTAGTTGAGCCAACAAACAATATTGCTGAGCGAGCATTAAGGGAATTAGTCGTTCAGAGGAAAATAATTGGCGGTCTAAGAAGGGAGAAAGGAGCAAATATTATGCAAACAGTAATGTCAATGATCACTACTTGGAAACAAAGAGGACTTGCATTGTTTTCAACAATGAAGTCTTATATAGGTAGTTAGCAATTACTGAGCATGCTTGCAGATTTTTTGTTAAAGCAGAAAAATTTATATACTACTCTAGAGTAGAGCAAATTTATGGGTGATTTTGATCCTGAAGTAACTCTTGTCGGCATTGTCACAGGAGAGCTTGATGAGAAAGTAGAAGAGACAATTTTTTCTTATGCCAATCCAGCATCATTAGCAATGTATGGCACTGAACTTAGAAATACTAAGGCCATCAAGCTTTTAGAGCATATCTTAGATAATAAAAACTTAGCGCAAATATATTTCCAGGAATGTTTGGCCCAGGGCAGCATGTATTGCGAGGGCAGCCTGCAAGGAAAAAATATCCAGTACAATATGATTATCAATAAGCAAACAAAACATATCCAAGCTACGCTTGTTGATGTATATGAAAGCAAAGCTGTGGAAGAGGGCTTTCGCTATACAGCAGAAGCATTGGCAAGGGCTTCAGAGGCCAATGATGAGATGACGGGAAAGCATGTTGCAAGGATAAATGTTTACTCTGAAAAACTTGCAGAAGTCCTTGGCTTAAGCAGTCATTTTATTGATGCCATTGCTTTTCAAGCGCAGCTTCATGATGTTGGAAAGATTCACATCGACAGCC
>CAYGWL010000154.1:0-3141 GCA_964353575.1 uncultured Methanosarcinales archaeon
TTTATGCACAATATTCCCTCATTACTTTTATTGATTGTTCTGATAATTTCGTGGAAACATGAAATTGTAGGCGGGATTGTTTTTATTTTGGCAGGAACACTTTATATTTTAAGGTTATTAATGACCATATTAATGAATCCCCCTCAAGAAGGGTATATTCCGTCTGGGTCTATAATAATAATTGCAGGACCAGCATTTCTTATAGGAATTCTGTTCTTAATTAATTGGTTCAAAAAGAGGTAAGTGTGTAAAAAGTTATAGTTAAGTCATAGTTTTACCTACTTTCTACACAAAGCCGGAAATCAAAAATCTTCGAAGAATTGAAATGCTTTGGAGTTGATGCCTATAACTGTAAATCTTCAGGAACCCTTCCTTTATAGAAATGGTGAACAAGGGCACTAAGTTCAGGGTATGCTCCTGTCCTGAAAAGGCGTCTGTCTTCCTGGGCTTGTTCACTTCTTAGGTAATCTGTGAAATCTTTTGCTAATATACTTCGTAAATCAAGAGTCCGTCTGAGGTTGGCAGACCACTGGTCCAATATGATGTCTGTATGCGTTGTTCCATTGTCTTGCACAAGCGGCAGGACATTGACATTATACCCTTCCTTAGCATACTCTGCCTGACCCATTTCTACAAGATCATATTCAATCTCTAAAAACTTGTTGCTTCTTATTTCTGTTATATCCTGCTCCAGGAGAAAATCGTATAATTTAAGAACATCAAAATCAATAGCTTTCTTAACATTGCCCAGGACAAAAGCATAGAGCTGGAAAGGGGATGAAAATTTCCTGAACGCAGTCAAGGTTTTACTTTTATGCTCTTCAGGATGCGCTGCATTTGGCTCTGTAACCATGTTTTTCAGAGCACTTTCCAATATGGGTGCGGTCTTATTGTGATATTTTCGTGCTGCTTCAATCACTGGTCTGGCTATGTTGGGATGAATTCTGACATCAGCAAATACTTCCAGATGGTCTAAAATAAAGTCAGTGAGGTCAAGGAGCGAATACTCCATCCCCTTTCTTGAGTGTCTGACAAGCTTTGTAAGCGCATCATAAGCTTCAAGAGGTTCCTCAAGACTTATTTCAAAATCAAACACCCTTTTATGATACTTAATCCCAAGCTGCTCAAGATAATCTCTTTGGTCCTCGAATATTCTTGAAGGAAGAATGACCTTTTGATGAGTGGATTCGCCTATTACAACGAAATGGCTGATAATCGGCAGAAAGGATAGCTCAACAGCAACCCTGAAATCATTTAGGTTTCTGAGGTAAGCGTCCATTTCAGGAGTGTTTGTTCCGTCATAGCTATTGTTTGCCCTGACCATATTTTTATAAGAATGGCTCTTTGTTTAAATAGTTTTCTTGCAGCCCAAAAATTACATATAGAGAATAGAATAATAAGTGGGGATTTACACTCACTCTCTTTTTTCTTGGCACTCTTTATTCTAAGAGGCTAAGTACAACAAACTCTGCAAATCAGACTGGTTTGTCTTACTTCTTCATTAACTGATGAGCAACCATCTTTATGCCCATCAGCAAAAACACCACAGTCCACCAGTTCACGTTCCAGTCATGCAGTATGCCTAGGTCTGTCAGCAAAAACCACACACCTATCAGCAAAATCAGCCAGCCAAACCACTGGCAGCACTTGCCGTGCATCATATGCATGCCCATAGGCATTTCCATCTTCTTTGCCATTTTAACACCTCTTTTTTTTAAGCTTGAAGGCTCATCCATTTCCTTGCTATTGCCTGAGCCTCTTCAGCATCTTTCACATTTGTATGCATCATTATGCGATCTGTTAAATCCTTCAATAACTCCATCTTATCTGAGAACTTCACTCTACCACCCCCTCTTTTTAATCATTCAGAAATAAAGAAGTATTTAAGGTTTTCGATTAGCACACCTTACTGCATATTTATTGACGAGCCTGGAGGGATTCGAACCCCCGTCGCTTGGTTTCTCCATATAGCACTTAATGCTTTTAATGCCGAAGCCAAGAGCACTGTCCATTATGCTACAGGCCCCTGGAGATGAAGATTTGCCTCTTAGTATAAAAATATTGTCAAAAAAAACCTGATAAATTACTTAAGGACAGACACCAACCTGTCTAATCAATGAACCAAAGATTTCTTTTGTGAGTTGTTCTAATACACCCTCTCTTGTTCCTGCACAGGCAAATAATTCTCCATCAAAATATACAACCCATTGACCTTTTAAATTATCCAATTTTCCAGCTTTTAAAGCTCTTTCATACGCCTGTAAATTCAAGGCGTTCTCTGCCTCTTCATACTCCGCCCAGTTTGTGTAGCGTTGCTGCGCATCATACATCATTCCAATTCCCATAAAACAAATAAAGATTGGATGCAAATATAAAGCTTTCGTTAACAAAAACTAATCAAAAAACCAACAAAAAAATAATAAAAAAATAAAAAGAATAAGTTTACTTTCGTCCGATTGTTATCTCTATTGAGGAAACCCTCACGTCCTTGCCTTCCTTGTTCTTGAACTCTTCGCTGTCAACCTTTATGCCATTTATCTTTGCTTGTCCGTCCAGAAAGCGCTTTGTTGCAACCTCTGACACATCAACAGCCCTGCTTATGAACTTGCCACGAGCCTTCACTATTATCTCTTCCGCGTTCTTTGTGGTGAACTGCATCACTACAGCCGTAACGTAGTTCATAAATGGCTTGTTGCCAATAAAAACCGAGTTATCCATTGCCATTTTGCTATTCCTCCTTCCTGTGTTTATTCTTGTTTTTTATTGTTTAATCTCTTTTTCTGAGATTATTATCTCTCTCATAATTTCTTGTTTTCATACCTGTAATTAATTGTTTACAATTAACTACTCCCCCACACAAAAAGGTATATAAATGAAATATTTAAATGTTTGTGTTTTCCTTTTCAAAGGCATGAACTTATTTATCACTATCCAGTAATATAAAAACGAAAGATTTATATACTTCCGGCAAGATTTTTGACTTAAAATGGGGCTCAATACACTTCCAAACCAGCCGTATTATGCCTGTATTGTGGACTATGAACTTTTGGAGGCATTTGGCGGTCCTGATTCAATGCCTCTTGCAAAGGTTTATTTTGTTGACATCCTCGGAAGAGACAAGCCTGAAGATTATGAATGGGC
>CAYGWL010000155.1:0-26196 GCA_964353575.1 uncultured Methanosarcinales archaeon
TGAGAAGTTCAAGAAGCAAAGGCTACTCCGAAGACAACATAAAAAAAGAACTGAAAGAACGAGGCTACAACGAGAAAGAAATAAGCCAAGTGCTAAAGCTTGAAGGCACAGACTCCAGAAAAGCCATTTACTTAATCATCCTAATTTCAGCAATAGCTGTGGGGGCCTTACTTCTAACGGGTTTCATACAAAAACAAACAACACCAGAGATCACTCGCAGTTCCCAAGATATATTAGCAGAAGTGATTAGTTTCCAAACACCGAAGACATGGTCAGAAGAAGAAAAAACCCAACTATTGGAAGAACTCGAAATATCCTTTAACGAACAATGCTCAGACATAAGTTCTCTCCCATCAGAAACATGCTTCCCCTTTGTCATTTATAGCTATATAACAACAAAGTTGAAACTGGGGACTCTATCAGAAGATGTTAACACAAGTTTATCATATAAAGTTCTAAATATGTGGGAAGATTATTACAAAGGAGTAGAATTTAATAAGGAAGGTTTTGTGATTGAAGAAACCATTACACCTCAAAACTCCATTATCCAATATTACTACTTCATGACTCTGATGCCCAACGAAGAGAAAGACTTCTGGTTTGAAAAAATCTCAGGAGTCTCACCAACAGACATCACAAGAAGGTATCATCTATTAAGGATTTATTGGTATTATTATAACGCAACCAGAGTATCACAAATCCCAGAGAGTGTAATCAACCAAGAAACTGAAGAAAATCTCTGCTATAACGACTTCTCCATAAAAGAAGATTGGAATGCTTGTGAAATTCTATGTTATTTCAGCATAAAAGACTTCTGCGAAATAGAAATTACGGACCAAGAAAAAGATATAGCCCAACAGAAAACAGAAGTAGAAACGCAAGACCCAGCCTTGCAAGACTGCAAAATCGGACTTCAAAACCTTATCAACACACAATTTTCTTAAAACTTAAAAACATTCTTCAAAAACAAACAGGAGTATTCGGAACACTCCACAAACTAAGAGAAGGATCTGCATTAAAAGGATCAATAACAACAGGATTATCCGGGAATCCTTCTTGGACCTCAAAATGTATGTGCTGAGATCCACTCTCTATTGGGTAAAGAGATTGAATTGAACGTCCTATCAAATCTCCTTTAACAACCTTTTGTTCTGGCATAACTGAAGTTTCCTGCAAATGCCCATAAAAAAAAGTTCTTTTACCAGACTGAATAACAACCATCCAATCATTAGGAAAGTATTCGCCAGAGGTACGATGAACTTGAACCACTGCATAAACAGTACCTGAAACATTTGCAATGATGTTAACATCACTATTAAAAACGAAGTCTGTTCCTTTATGATTATTATAAAGATGCTCATTGTTCCATGTTCGAACACCTTCACTAGGATCTAAATCAACATAATTCATAACCTCAGGCAAACCATCAACCAAAGGCACATTACCCATATCTTCACACTTTACAAAGAAAGGAATTAGACCAGCAGACAAACCAACATTCTGAACAAGATCACGATTCACTGTTACTGTTTGAGTTGTAGTTCTTAGATCTATAGTGTTCTCCAAAGATTGATTATAAAAGGGAAAACTGCCATAAGACACCGAAAGACCGTGCTTACCAGCAGAGATGTTGCTAAAATAAGCATTACCATCCGCATCACTAACCGCACACAGACTATCTAAACAAATCTGAAGACTCAAAGCAGGTTCAGTAGCACTCCTAACACTATTAGTATTCCTATCATTAAAAACATTAAAAGCAACATCATACCTAGGAACAGGCGTAGGACTAGGACTTGGAGTAGGAGAAGGCGTAGGACTAAAAGTAGCAGTAGGAACAGGACTATTAGTAACAGTAGGACTCGGCTCCAAAGTAAAAGTAGGACTTGGCTGGACAGTCTCCTCCAAAGTAGGAATAGGAGTCGGAGAATAAACAGCAGTAGGCGTATTGGTAGGATAATCAGGGCTATTATGAGTAGGCGTAGCATTAGGAGTAGGAGTTGCTTGGCAAGCATACAACAAAGTACTACCTGCAACCAAAAACGCCAAACACAAATTCCTCACCTTATGCGAAAGACCCATAACACCAAGAAAATAAAACACCGATATATAAACCTTTCGGTTTTGTAACTACAGAGGTGTGACAAAAATATCAATGCAAGGTACAGACTCTAAAATTCTTAACAAGCTACATTTATGTACCTTTTGGTATAAAATTATCCCCCTCTCAATATATAAATGTTTCTAAAATAATCGAAACATTTAAATATCAGAAGTAATTACTATAGTAATTACATAAGAGGGGGTGTTGAAGATGGAAACAAAAAATATATATTATTCAACCAAGATAATAAAACAAGGAAATTCTGCATGCATTAGGATTCCCAGTGGTGTGCTCAACTATTTGGACTTGGATGTAGGAGACGTTGCCAGTATAAGTATTAAAAGACCTGAAATAATCAATTTGCCAAAAGATCTCTTAGACATATACCGGAAACACATGAGATCCATATCTAAATTCACAGACAAGGAAATGAGCTTGTGTTTCCACTACTTTCAGTTGGAAGGCAATCTGTTAGGGAACATTGACAAGAATATGTCAGAGAAAGCCAAAGAAATCTTTGAGAGAGCAATAGCAGTGGATAAAGGAAACAAGTTCCTTAAGAGATACCAAGCTTTTAAAAGAGTTATGATAAACTTGAAAAACCAGAAGAAGGTGATTAAGGCCTTTGAAAAGACCAAATACGGACCAAACTTCAAAAAAGGCCTGGAAATCTCAGGAGCATATGATATATTTTTCCCTAAATAAACTTAGGCATTACCAGTTTGACAGGAATCTAAGAAGGTGAATTATTAAGGTTATCTAAAGTGCGAAATTCCAGCATCAATTACCTTCTTTTTAATGAATAAACGAAAGTTATGTATATTAGTAACCTTCGTTTACTCTATAATTATAGGTATGTACTTAAAAGTTTACCCAAAAAGGTTCAGGAAGAAAGTTCTGGAGCATCTCAAATAAAAGGCTCTGTCCTAAATCTCTTTGTCAACGCTTTGCCCTCCGGGTTTTCTTCTCCTCCCCTTAACTCTGTATGGGGAGGAGAAGAAAAGTTCACGTAAGTGAACCAAAGCGTTGATGTGACTTTTAGGACAGGGTCCAAGTAAAAAGCAAACCTTTAAAATAGTTAAGCCTCTTTTTTGCTGTTATGCTCTGGGTGATAGATGCCTTGTCAGTATTGCTTGTTGTAGTTCTTGGCATTGTAACCAGCTATGAGGACGTAAAATACAGCAGGATAAGGAACAAATGGGTTGTCATGGCAATAATTGCAGGATTTGTTCTTTTGGCATTAAGATTTATTATTATAATGGTTACTGGCACTGGGGTAAATATAAAATACTTCACAGAATTCTTCCTGAACTTTTTTATAGTGTTTGTTGTTGGTGTTTTGCTGTGGGAGATGAAGCTTTGGAATCCTGCTGATGCAAAGCTCTTCCTGGCTTATGCTGCATTGATGCCCTTGTCAGTTTATGAGTGGGGCTATGTTAACCATTTTCCATCAGCTCTTCTCCTGATTAACACCTTTATTCCGTGCTTTGTTTTTTACACTGCTCTTCTCATAATTAAAACAAGCGCCAAAGAAAAGCTTGGCGTGATGAAAGAGGTTCTTCAGCCAAAGAGCCTGCTTAGCTTTTTTGTGTTTGTGTTCGCCTTTGAGTGGCTCATCAAACTGGTCTTTGGTTTTTTGAAAGTAAAGCCGCAATTTTTGGTTACAACCCTTATGCTCTTTGTTCCCCTGCTCTTTTTTGAAAAA
Organism: uncultured Methanosarcinales archaeon; assembly: GCA_964353575.1. Classification (GTDB taxonomy): domain Archaea; phylum Nanobdellota; class Nanobdellia; order Woesearchaeales; family CAYGWL01; genus CAYGWL01. The sequence continues at coordinate 3,810 of CAYGWL010000155.1, forward strand.
GTCCTGAAAATTGACAGCTTCAAATTTGCCCTTGCAATCACACTTATGAGATTTATATTTGACTTCAAAAACATCCTGAGTGTGGCAACATTGCTGGATATTCTAAAGACATTCGTGACATTTTTCATACTAAGGTATTTCCTGCTTAACCTGAGCTCAAGATTCTTTGCCATGCCTGTCAAAATCAAGGAACTTAAGCCAGGCATGATGCTCACAGAAGATTTCTATAAGGAAAAGGGTGAGATTAAGAAGAGAAAGGGCTTCATGCCAATAAGCTATCTCTCAGGAGTTTTCCAGATGGCGAGAAGAAAGGATAATGTTGTAAGCGCCTCAGAAACCTTGACAAAAGAAGATATTGAAAAGATTAAGAAACTGCATGCCTCGGGAAAGATAAAGGAAAGAGCAGTGTATATCTATCAGACTGTTCCATTTGCTCCTTTCCTATTTCTTGGGGTTTTGCTCACACTGATTTTCAGAGGCAACTTCATTATAGGATTAAAGATTCTCATAGAAAGCTTTATATAAATCAGATTTATACGTTTTATGGAGGGTGGTTTGTATGGATGAAAAAAAGGATGTGAAGGTAATCGGCAACTTGGAAATAAATAATAATGAAGGGCTTCTTGTTGTTTCTGTTAACCCAAAGATCTACCCATTAAACATAGTCTACTCTGCCTCCTATGTCTTTATTGACAAGGCATTTGTGGTTATTGACGGCGACCCTAAGGAAGAAATCTTGGTTGAATTAAGACCAAAGGACAAGAGCCAGGACTTGGAGGAGATGGGACGCGATTTCAACAACGAGCTCCTGAGCTATGCAGTTTACGAAGCCCAGAGTTTGAAGAATGCTCCAATAAGGGAAGCCATTGTCAAAAGGGCAATGATGATTGGTGAGGCTGCTGAAGAACCTGAAAAAGAGATTGGTGAGATTAGTAAAAAACATGAAAAAGATAAAAATTGATAAGCACAATAATGAAGTGAAGCTAATTGTTGACACAAAGTTCTATGGAAGGGCTGCTGTTCTTGAAGCATCCAAGGACTTTACACAAAGCTGCTGGGTGTTTGTGGATGGGGACATTGATGACGAGCTCTTTGTAAGCTTGAAGCCGAAATCAGGCAGCATAAATCTTGACACTTTGGGACAGGAGTTTTACAACTACATGCTTGGAATAATGCAAAATGCCCGTTCTTAAGGACTTGAAAGGGTTCATACCCAATACTGTAAGGGTAAGGAAGATTGGCTCAAAGTATTTGCTTACAGATGACTGCGGCAGATGGCATGCCCTGGACAAAGAAGAGTATTTTTCATTCTTAAAAGCACAAGTGAGTGACGAGCTTTTTGAAAAGCTTGAGAAAAAAGGCATGGTAATCACTGAGCACAACAAAGAAGAGGTGATACAAAACTGCAGGAACAAGAAACTGCTTCTTTTCCAGGGAACATGTCTGCACATAATTGTTGCAACACTTAGGTGCAACCATAACTGCCTTTACTGCCAGGCAAGCTCAAAGCCCATTAATGCAAAGGAAACAGACATGAGCATGGAAACAGCAAAGAAAACAGTGGACTTCATTTTCCAAAGCCCTTCTAAGGCAATAACAATAGAGTTCCAGGGAGGAGAGCCTTTATTGAATTTTCCTGTTGTAAAGTTTATAATTGATTATGCCAAAGAACTCAACAAAAAGCACAAAAAGGATTTGCGCTTTTCCATTGTAACAAACCTGAGCTTAATGAGTGACGAAATCCTTGACTTTCTCATAAAAAACAGGATAGGAATATGCACATCTTTGGATGGTCCTGAGATTGTCCATAACAAGAACAGGCCTTATAGCCAGGGGAATTCTTTTGAAATAACCAGCACATGGATAAAGAAGATATTATCACAAAAAGGCAATATAAGCGCTTTGGTAACAACAACAAGGCATTCCTTCCCTTATTACAAGGAAATAGTTGACACCTACAAAGAGCTTGGCTTGAAAAGGATATGGATAAGACCTGTTAACAGGCTGGGAACAGCAGGGAATGCCTGGAAGGCAATCGGTTACACGCCAGAGGAGTTTTTTGAGTTCTGGAAGAAATGCCTTGACTACATAATCAGGAACAAGCTGGACATGACAGACATATTCACAGAATATCTGCTAAAGAAAATACTCACAGGATATGACCCATATTATCTTGACTTAATGAGTCCATGCGGAGCAGCAATAGGGCAGATGGCTTATAACCATGACGGAGACATTTACAGCTGCGATGAGGCAAGGATGATAAAAGAGGAAATGTTCCTGCTTGGAAATGTGCATGAAAGCGCTTACAAAGATATAATGTCCTCAGACCAAGTAAAGGGTCTTGTGAGCGCATCTGTCAATGACTGCCTGCCATGCGATAACTGTGCTTACAAGCCATACTGCGGTGTGTGCCCTGTGTGCAGCTATGCCATCTACAACAATCTCATACCCAAGCTTCCAAGCGATTTCAGGTGCCGGCTCCATAAAAAGCAGTTTGACTATGTCTTTGAAAAGCTTATCTTTGACGAGGATTACAAAAAGGTTTTCATGAAGTGGGTGGGTGTTTAATTTGGAAGTATCAAACATAATGATATATGTGACCAATAACTGCAATCTTGCCTGTCCATACTGCTTTGTCAACAAAGACCCCAAAAGGATGAATCTTGAGACAGCAAAGGCATCAATCGACTTCCTCATAGGGCAGGCAAAGAAAAACAAGAACCTCAACATAAACTATTTCGGAGGAGAACCATTGCTTGAGTTTGAGCTCATCAAGCAAACAACAGAGTATGCAAAGGAGCAGGCGAAAAAGAATAATAAAAACATTGGTTTTGGTGTTACAACCAATGCTACCTTGTTCACACAGGAGATTATTGACTATTTCTGGGACAATGACTTTGGCATATTGTTCAGCTTTGACGGCGATAAAGAACAAATAGTTAAAGTTAAAGGCATTAAAGCCTATAGCCAAATGATAAATTCTGCAAAACTTCTAAGGAAAAAGGGCTTCAGGCTGCATGCAAGGGTTACTGTTTGCCCGGATGACTTGAGAATGGTTGATTCTGTGAAGCACATAACCCAAGTTGGTTTTGATGGCATGTCCTTGTGCCCAATGTCAGGAACAGATTCCTGGAATCAGGAGCAAGCAGACAAGGCGTTTATGGAGCTGGCTGATTATTACATCCAAAACATAGAGAAAATCAAAATGCTCGAGAGCTATGTTGAAAAAGATTTGTTAGTAAGCATGGAGCTGCAAACACCATCTCAAAGCCCTTGCGGTGCTGGAAAAGGGCTAATGGCAATGACAGTTGATGGAAAAATACTCCCATGCCAGCATCCGGAAACATGGGAAGAAAGCCATGTATTGGGAAATGTTTTTGACAAAAAGATAGATGAGGAAAAGAGAAGGCCTTTCCTTGAATACAAAAGGGATGACTTTATTGGTTGCAATGGCTGTATCGCAAGGTCTCACTGCATAGGCGCCTGCCCAAACCTTAATTATGACACAAGCAAAAACATTCTCAAGCCCTGGGAAGGCGGCTGTGTATGGACAAAGGCAAGATATAAGGCAGTAAAGCACATTTTTGATGAGCTTTATGTTAAGCAAAAAAACCTTCCCTTAATCAGACTTGTGCTGAAAAACATGATTGGCTGGACAAATTATCCGAGAGAAAATGTTTTTGATGTGAATAGGCTTGAAGCTTATGAAAGCATTGAAAATTTGAAATCTATTTCATTCAAAATAAGCGAGCAGGACTTGAATCTGGAAACAGGAAACAGAATAATCCAGTTCCTGAATAATATCAAGCAGTCAAATAAAGAGTTAAAAATAACAAGACCTTTGCCTCCCTGCCTCTTTGGCTCAAAATCAATGAAAATCTTCAAGGAGTTCAACATACCGAAGCAGAGCGGAAAGACGCTTGAGAACCTCAAAACCTCGGACTACATAATAGAATCCTGCGACACAGGCAAAGGCTTCACTCCTCAAACAAAGAAGCTTAGGGAACTATACCAATACTACATCAAAAATGCTCAACTGCCTCACAAGTGCGAGGACTGCGTATACAGGATAAGAAAAAAGTGTGATTATGCCTATTTTGGGCTTTGAAAAGCAAAAGTTTTATAAACAAAAATAATTATTATAAGAAGTAAGCTCAAAGGAGTAAAAAAAAGAGGTTATTGTAATGGAAAGCGTTCTTCCAAAAATAAAGAAAAAGATTTCTAGCTACATAAACAGCGAAACAGGAAGAATAACAAAACAAAGCATAATCACAATAGGAGCATTCATAGGAACAGCAGCACTAGCAACACTTGCAACAACAAAAACAGCAAAAGCAGGACTCACAGCAGAACTAAATCCAACAGAAGGAGAAAAAATAAACGTAACAGGAAAACACGTATCACACGCATCACACCAAGTATCTTGCAATGAAGCATGCGGACAAAGCTGTGGGGAAAATTGTAATCCAATCTGCGAGCAATGCGAAACAGGATGTGAGGTATCATGCGAACCGCCCTGTCAGACATTGGAGTGTGGTCAAGGATGTGGCAGTGGAGAGTGCGGAAATTGTGAAAAGGGATGTCAAGACTGTCAAACAGCATGTGAGTTAAGCTGTCAACATTGCCAATCTAGTAGTGAACTATGTAGAGAAATACCACACTGTAAAAACGTAACCGGGTGAACGTAAAAAAGGTTTAGGAGTTTATTAAATAATACTAATAATCTTTTAAAAATGAATAATAAAAAAAAAGAATGGGAGAAATGGTTGAATGATTTAAAAGGTAAAGGTTACTCTAAAGACAACATAAAAAACACTTTAAGAGAGCGAGGCTATAACGAGAGAGAAATAAGTGAAGTATTAAAGCTTGAGGACACAAAACAAAAAAGAACTATTTATCTGATTCTTTTTATATTTGTATTAGTTGTCAGCGCATTTTTTTTAATTAGCTATATGCAGAAACAAACAACTCCAAGAGTCATCCAAACGCCTCAGGAAATATTTACAGATGTTATGTTTTCAAACATTACAGCAGACAGAATATCTGTAGAAGAAATAACTTTGTTATTAAAGGAGCTTGAAACTACTTTCAATACACAATGTTTAGGTGTAAACTCTGTTCCTTCATACACTTGTTTCCCTTTTGTTATCTACAGCTATATTGAAACAAAAAAACAAATAGGCGTGTCTCAAGAAGATGTCCATACAGAATTGTCTTCTAAAATTCTGAGTCTCTGGAAAGATTACTATAAAAATGCAGAATTCAACAAAGAAGGTTTCATAACTGGAGAACCATCTTTTGCATTAAATTCTATTGTTCAATATTATTATTTTATAGCGTTAATGCCTGAGTCTGAAAAAGAATTTTGGTTTGAAAAGGTTTCGGAAGTTTCGCCGACAGATATTAACATGAGGTATCATTTGTTAAAGATCTACTGGGACTGTTTTAATGCTTCCATGCTATCACCAACTACAAATAGTGTGATTACCTTAGAAGGGATGGAAAATCTTTGCTATATTAACCGTTCTATAGAGAAAGATTGGAGTGTTTGCAGAGTTCTTAAGTATCTTCAAATAAAAGAATTCTGTGAAATAGAGGTCACAAGTCAAGAAATAAGCCTTGCTCAGCAGAAATTGGAAATAGAAACACAAGACAGAACTTTACAAATCTGCAAAGAGCAACTACAAAAAAGAATTTCTTAAACATTTGGATTAGTTCTTAGGAGACCAATCAAGTTGACCATTGTACACGATAGCCTTGTCTAAAATCTTTGTAAGACCGCTGCCATCAGCATCCATAGTATAAATATCAAGACCAGAAGTGAAAATTATATTTCTGCCGTCAGGAGACCAAGAAATACCTGTCTCCTGCAGGTTGTTATTTGTTAGTCTTTGTTGTTCACTGCCATCAGCATGCATAACGTAAAGTTCATCACTACCATCCCTAGTAGACATGAAAGCAAGATACTTACCATCAGGAGACCAAACAGGACTCCAGTCAAGTGCATCATTATTGGTTAGTTGAGCTAAATCGCTGCCGTCGCTGGCATTCATAGTATAAATCTCTAAGTGGTTATTGCGTAAGGAAACGAAGGCAATACAGCTACCATCAGGAGACCAAACAGGACGACTACCGTCAGGCCAAGCTTCTTCAGTTAGTCTTACCAGACCACTGCCATCCTTATTCATAACATACACATCATCACTGCTATTTTGGTCAGAAACAAAAGCAATTTTTTTACCATCAGGAGACCAAGAATGACTTCGGTCAAATCCGGCATCATCAGTTAATCTATGTTGATTACCACCATTCGCATCCATAACATAAATTTCTCCGCTACCATTCCTATTAGACGTGAAAGCAATATACTTACCATCAGGAGACCAAGAAGGACTATAATCCTGCCAGGGACTTTCAGTAAGTCTAGTAATATCACTGCCATCGTCATTCATAGCATAAACATCTTCATTACCTCCTTTTAAAGAAGTAAAAGCTATTTTTCTGCCATCAGGAGACCAAGAAGGATCATATTCTGGTTTTAGTGTATTAGTCAATCTAACAAAATCGCCACCATCAGCATTCGTAACATAAATCTCAGGATTGCCATCTCTCATAGAAGCAAAAGCAATGCGGCCAGCAGAACTCTCCTGCGCAATACTCTCTAAAGCAGAAAACTCTTCAGATGAGTCAGCATGTGCTGCAGGAGCAGGTTCATATGGTTGATGATTAAAAGGTGAAGCAACTGCCGGCAAAGCCATAGTTCCCAGAACTAAACCGGTTGCTACTGCTCTCCTCACTTTTTGACTAAGACTAAGACTCATGTACAATTGAAAAAACACACTCATATATAAACCTTTCGGTTTCGTTACTACATAAGTGTGACAAAAAGTTTTGGTTCAAAGAATCAGCCTTGTGCTATTTCGTCTTTCTAAGTCCTTTGCTTTGACTGGTTTGACAGTGCCCTGAACTGCATTTCAGATATTGGCACAGGGTATACCTGCTGCGCCTTCCATAACTGGCTTTTTGCAAAGGCAGAAACCATGGCTACGGAGGGTACGCTACAATAAATTGGGTCAGGTACAGTACACCCTGCAGGCACATATGTTGTGTCTTCCAAAAGCTGGATATTAACAATGGCGTCGTTTATTGCTCCGCTTACTGTAAGTGGCATCACTCTCTTTGGCTCGCCATCTTTTATAACATATGCTTCACTACAATCTAGCCTGTAAGTTTTATCTTCAGGGTCTGTATGCCCTGCTACGGAAGCTATCACAATCTTTCCTTCCATATCAATATCTTGTGCTGAACCATCCAGAACTATGCAGCTCATCCTAGGCCGCGGGAATATTCCAGAGCCCAGGACAGCATTTCCTACAAATGTGCTTTTTTCCAGATTCAGGTAGCGCTTTAACCCTTCAGAGTCTGCGTACTCACTTCCCAGGAATCCGACAATCCTGGCACCTTGTATAAGCACCCTTGGTTCTCTCTTCCTTCCATAAGCATCAAAATGCGAGAATCCCTGCACCCTGAACCCCTCTATCTCCTGTAAAGGATTGTCTACAAAGGTTATGCCTTTATCCAGTGAGGTTTTATCATCATAAACTATGTCTTGCCCGTATTCAAATACCCCAATCTGCCCGAAGTCTATTGGTTCTATGGGCTCTTCGAAATGATGTCCAAATATTTCATGGATTGGTAGGCCGTCAAGTATAACCACATCGTATAAAGACTGTTTTTTGATTCATGCATCCTTTAAGCTTATGAATTCCAACCCTGAAATATTATACAATTCATGGAATGCCTGGCTGAAGGATTTCGCATGTTTAATCCTCTTGTCCGGTGTTGGGTCTTGAATATACTTTATTAAGGCGGGCAATCTTGTGAGGTCATCATCTGAATTGCACACAGCAGCAGTATGCCTGATTATTGGCAAGGGTTCATCACTATGAGTATAATAGATTTGAAAAAATGGAATTGATTCAATAGCCATCCCTCCCTTTGAGTTTACAACAATTCTTTGTTCAACTTTCAAACGCCTCAAAATTGTTGTATCTCTGTGTTGTGCTGTGAATTCAATAAACTCATCATCATACATTGTAAAGGTGTCTGGAATGGTTTCTACGCGAAAATCCTGTTCCCTTGGCAATTCAATGCCTTTCGGCTGAAAATCGAATCTGTGAACTTGTAGGTCCCTTGTAACCTTTACCCTTCCAAAAATAGATGGAGTCAAATCCGCAACCTCTGCCCGGGTATATTCCCCTCTTTTCATCATCTCCTTATTAATACCGGACCCAGCCCCTATTTGTTGGTCAACTATCTTACCATTCATAAATTCAACAGAGTCAGAAACGGAATTATTGTATCTGGAGACGGTGCTGCTATGCCTTTTTATCTCACCGTAAAGCAAATCAGCAATCTGCTCCAGTTCCTGGGCTGTTTTAACTGATTCATGCAGTTCCATAAAACAAGAGTGATGCCTCAAGCTTTATAAAGTTTCCGAATTTATGACTACTCTAAGATAGTTATTTTAATATGGCGTGTTATAAGAAAACACGGTTAAAATTTTAACTGCATTTTATCCCGTTCACAGTTGCCTTGGAGCTTCCCAGGCATGCCTTGCTGTCTATGGGTATGAGCCTGCCCATGGAGTCTTCCAGGTAAATGTAGAATTCTTTTTCCACTCCGAGCTCCTGCTTTATGCTGTCATAACTGAGTTTTGACATGCTTTCAAGTCTTGCCTGGTCTATAATATTTCCATCCAGGAATGCTAATTCGTGGTTTGAGCTTTCGCTGTCAATGGTGAGCTTTTCAAGAATAGCATTTGTTTCATCTTCTGTCTGCGGAACTAATAGAAGGTTTACGAAGAAAACAAGAAGCACAACGAATATGACTATGAAAATCCATTCATCACCAGGGCTGACAGCATTGTGCCTTTTTATGCTCTCCTCTTTTTTTTTCAATCCTATCACCTTCTTTTCTGATTCTTATTATATTTTTATTATGATTGTTTTCTGTTTTTCTGTGCTTCAGTTTCTACTATTATCCCTTTTATTTAACTACTTTTTGGTTTCATTGCAGGGTGTTCCGCTTATGTCTATCTTTCCAGAGCCTATGCCAACCTTGTTGCCGCTTATGTAGATTATGTTTCCATCCTCATCCTCAAAGTGTATGCAAAAGTCCCCTCCTTCTATACCCAGCTGCCTCTTAAGGTCTTCATAGCTCATGTTAGCCAGTTCTGAGAGCTTTTGCGAATCTACTTTGTTTCCCTCTATGAATGCCTGCGAGCTCTTGTTGCCTGCTGTTGTCAGGCTTTCATGGAGCTTTTCTGCTTCTGATGTCATTGCCTTGAGCTGTTCTGACTGTGATTTTAAGCCGGTTATGTAAAAGAATCCCAGGATTATAAGGAAGAACATTATAATAGCAACTATGATGTCCGCTGACCATACCTGGGCTTTCATGGGCACGCCTCCTTGTTCAGGCAGATTACTCCCTGCTGCTTTGATATGTTGTTTTTCCCTTTATTAATTTTTCCTTCAATGTTTTTTGGAAGTGTCAATACGTGCTCAAACTCCTTTGAGCGGTTAACATATTTTATGCTCAGCTCGCTGAAATTTGTTTTCATTTGGCTTGCTGTTGACAGGTTTATTGAGTATATCTTGTCCCTCAGGTCTTTTGGCAACTCAAAGCTTCTGAAGTAGCCGTTCTCTGCCATCAAGGCAAGGTCTACCTCGTTTTGTATAACTGCCCCGACATCCTTTATGAGCTCCCTGTCCTTCTGCTCCTGAACATCAACATATCTGTCAGAAACAACCAGCAGGAATGATGTGAATATAAGGAACATGAAGCTTATCATCATTGCTGATTCAACTGCTGATTGGGCTTTCATCTTGATTATCTTGTAAAGTTTATGTTAACATAAGATGGTGTTCCTTCCACAGCCGCTACTCTTATTACTTTTGCTCCTGGAGCCCAGTCACGTTTTGAGAAGCTTCCGTTTATGTTAACCCTTGAAAAAAACACTTGTTCAGATTGCTTTCCTCCGAATCTTGTGTAGAAAACAAGCTCATTAACTTTGGGCTCCACTGCCCAGTTGTTGAATATTGATATGTTATAAACGCCTTCAGGCATTTGCTCATCAATATCCTGCCTTGATGGATAGCCAAGGTAGTAGATGGTTTCTGCAGAGTCAACTATGTCGTTTCCCATCTTATCTATCTGCCCTGCTTTTATCCTCTCGCTTGAGCTCTGGGCATACTTGTAGAAGATGTAACTTGCAGGCACTATCAGCGCCATAACAAGCGCTATGACCATCAGATACTCCATGGCTGCCTGAGCTCTCAACAAATTCACCTCTTTATGCTTTTAATCATGAATTTGGGAATTCATTATTTATATTTTGTGTTTTTAGGGTTTTATTTTGTTTTCATTCTTATTTTTAGCGTTACTAATTTTATTCAGCTGTATTATGTTTTTAGTAAAAAAATCAGAATTATAAAAAAAAATTTATTCTATTTGTGCTACAAGAACGCCGGTCATGTTGTGACCCACTGCACCAGTAGTGTCTGCGCGATTCCAGTTTATGGTTATGTCACTATTTAACTTTCCCTTGCCTGCCCTTGATGCTGGCGGAACTGTTGCGCAGGTGTCTATTATGAATTGCACCTCTTCTCCCTGGAGAATACTTGCTGTGAAATCCTTTGCGCAGTCAAAAACATTGGATTTAACCGAAATGTGTGTTACTGCTACATCATATTGCCAGTTGTTTTCCAGGGTTATTATGACTTGACCGACTCCGCTTGAGTCAAGCTTGTAGTCCTTGCACTTGAGCCATGTCTCTCCTGTCTCGCATCTTGAGGGCATGAATGTCTGCGGGTTCAGAACACCGAAATATGTTAGTGCTCCTAGAACAACCAGAACAACCAGTATTGCCCAGCCATAGGTCATAAGGAATTCCATGGCTGCTTGTGCTTTTCTTGCCATAATCATCATCCTCCTCTTTTTTATGTTTTTAAATACGCTTTTCAGATATTATAGTTTGAGACTATTTAAATTTTTCTCTTTTAAAGGAACATGCCTGATATTATCTTTGTTGCGACCAGCATGAATATCTGGAACATGGTCAGGGAGCCTATTAGGAATAAGGGTACGTATTTTATGCCTGCTTTTATTGAGCCGCGCTGTATCATGGAGACAATCATGGAGGAGCATATGGCTGTCACTATTATAGCATATCTTGAAAAGTTAAGAAACATCTTTGGGTCAAGTTTTATGCTTGAGAAGTTTATGGGCATGGCTACTGCTGATTCTGCTGAAACACCTCCGAGTCTTGATGAAAATCCCTGCACTATTAGGAGGAACTGGTGCGACAGGGTGAATAGTAGGGGTGCTATGATTATTACAACAAAGGTTATGAATATCACATAAGTCAGGTTTGTTGTTGCCATCTCTGACTTTAGCTCCTTTGTGTCTTCTATGTTCTCAACTATGCGGTCAATCAGATCAGCTATCTTTCCTCCGCCTTTCATTCCCTCAACAATGAGGTTGAATGAGCGCTTGAGCATTGGCGAGTCATACTTGTCTGTGAATTCCTGCAGTGCTTCTTCTATGTCTTGCCCTGTCATTACACGTTTTGCAACCAATCTCACTTCATTAGCCAGAACATCAAACTCTGGTCTTATGGCTGACCACAGCGCCCTTTCAACAGGCATTCCTCCCCTGAGGTTTTCTGAAACAAATCTTAAGAAGTCCTGCAGCACTGCTTCCATGCGCTGGGTGCGGTTGAATATCCTCATGTCTATATAGAAGTATATGGCAGATATGAAAACCAAAACTATTAAGCCGAGCGCAAGGGCGAAGAATGCAAAGAATATCATGAATTGCAGGAGGATGTTAAAGTCCTTTGCTAAGACCCAGGGATATATTTTCAGGATGAAGAGCGCGGATGTTATGAATACAGCTATCCAGAAAAGTCCTCCAAAGACCTTGTAAGGCACCTCTGTTATGCCTGCCTTGAGCAGGTAGCTCCTTATGTTTGGCCTTATCCTCCTTGGCAAGAATGCCTTTCCAACTTCCTCTGTCAGAAATTCTATTATATTCATAGGTTCACCATTGGTCTTGTGCCTCTTATGAGGGATATGAAGCTCAGCTGTATTACTGCGATAAAGAAGAGCAGGGAAAAGAGGAGGCCTTGGCTTATCTCAAGCTGTATAAATCCTGACAGTATTATGAACATGGTCACTCCTATGGAGGGCATTACGCAGGCAATGACCATGTAGAACATCATGAGGGAGTTGAGTTTTTTTGAATATGCCTTTATCTCAAGTATCTGCTCCTCGGTTATTGATTTGAGTGTTGCCCTTAAGGGGTCGGCAACATCTGCGCCTGTATTTAATGACGTAATGATTTGCCATAGTATCCTCTTGAACTTGTCAGATGCATTATATTCCCGTGCAGTTTCAAGGGCTTCCTCTATGGGCGTTCCTGTGTTTATTTCATCAACTATCTCCTTGAAATATTCTGCGCACACACCATAGCTCTTTGAGGCATCTATCAATGTGTTGAACAAAGGGTATCCTGATTCCATCTTCACCAGGAGATATCTTCCAGCAAAGAGTACCTCCTTGTTTATCTCGCGCTCGCGCTTGCTTATCATGCCGTAGGGCGTCTGCAGTATGAAGAAAATGGTGAAGGTAAAAGTGAGAGGGAAAACAATGAGCAGCCAAACCAAGGGTATTTCAAGCCTGTCAAACATGAAGAACATGAGCACAGTCATGGCTATTCCTGAAAAAAGTGCAAGTCTCAGCCCTTTAGCCACAAATTCTTTGGGATTCTGCTTTACCTTGGCTATTCTCAGAAGCCTCTTAAGTCCGGGATTTCCCTTGATTATGTATCCTGCCAGATCAAAAATAAGCGCCACCTCTCTTATTGAAAATTTTAATTATTAAATGTTATTTTTTGTTTTCATTGTTATTGTTTTTTATTTTTGTTTTTATTGTTGTTGTTGTTATTATTATTTTTTTGTTTTGTTATTATTTTTTATTTTATTATCATACTTTTTATTTTCATTAATTCCGTTTTCTTATTCAAATCTTCAGTTCTCCTACGTAATACTTCGCCATGAGCTTGCCTATTTCATTAACATCAACTATGTTGCGGCTGACCATCCATTTGAGTATCTCAATCTTTCCGTCTATGTCCTTCTTTATCTCAGGAGGCGTCATGCCAGTATAAAGGTTTAGAGTTTCTAAAATTCTTTTTGCCTCTCTCAGCTTAACGAGCTTGTCTTTTGAGACATCGAGCTGCATTAGCACGTTCGGGTCGCCCTCAGGTGTTACCTCAGCTATCTGCAATGTTCTCCTCAGCCCGGTTCTTCTGTTCCTGTTCTGCACAACTATCATGGATATTACTCCAATCATGCTCTTGTGGACATTTATTGGCGGGTTGGTAAGCCTGGTAATGGTCTCCTCTGCGTTGTTTGCATGCACTGTTGTGTAAACACTGTGTCCTGTGTGCATTGCCTCGAACAAAACTTCTGCTTCTCTCTGGCGCCTTATCTCTCCCACAATTATCCTGTCAGGCCTCATTCTCAGTGAGTTTACAACAAGGTCAAGCATTGTGACCTCGCCTTTGCCTTCAGGATTAGGCAGTCTTGTTTCCATTGGAACCCAGTGCAGGCTTTCAGGCAAAGTAAGTTCTCTGGTGTCCTCTATGGATATTATTCTCTGGTTTGGCGGGAAAAAGTTTGCTATTGCATTCAGTGCAGAGGTCTTTCCGGATGCTGTGCCTCCTGCGATTATTGTGGACAGCTCGTTCTGAACACCCAGCCAAATCCATGCAGCTGCCTCAAGATTAAGGGTGTTGTTTTTTATGAAGTCTGTTATTGACCATGGCTTGCTGGCAAACTTTCTTATGGTTATTGTGTTTCCCTTGGTTGATATTGGCGTGAGGGTGGCATTGACCCTGTCTCCTGTTGTCAGGTAAGCATCCATGAGAGGCTTAAGCAGGGTTATTTCTTTTCCCACATCCCTTCCTATCATGGTTGCGTAGTGCCTTATCCTGGATTCTTTTGGTATTGTAACGTTTGTCTTGAGCCATCCGTGCTTTCTGTGGTAAACCCAGACAGGCTCCCTGGATGTGTTGACAACTATTTCCTCAAGGTCAGGGTCTTTCAGCAGGATTTCTATATTTCCAAGTCCTATGTTCTGCTGTATCACGTGGTTCATGAGCAGGTCTGTTGTCCTTTTGTCTATGTTTGGGAAGTATTTTTTTATGAGAAGCAGGATTTCCTCCCTGAACCTCTCCTTTATGTCCTCAAGACCAGCAGTTTCTGATATGTTTATGGAGCCAATCTGCACCAATGATATGAATTCCTGCCTGAGCTTCTCAAGTATTATCTTGGTTGTGGGGCTTATGTTCAATATTGAGATATTATATGTGGGAGTAACTTCTCCCTCTTCCCAGTAGATGTTAACATCAACTATCATTGAATTTACATTCATCTTGTAGCTGTCAATCATTCGTATTTTTTCCATGTTATCCTACCGGCATTGGTTCTGCGTGTGTGGCTGTTTTTAGGGTGGCTATCATTTCATGCACATCATACTTTGTTTTCTCAACTTCCTGCGACTTCTTCCTAACACTGCCTATCTGCGATATGTTCTGCTCAACAAAATCAAAGAGTGTCTTGTCCTCAGGGCACTTTTTTCTTAGCTCGTTACTAAGTTTTTGTATCTCAAACGTTCTATCGCTGAGAATTGGAGGGCTCTTTTGCCTTGCAAGAGTTATAGTGTTTAAAGTGTCCTTGTAAAGATTGAACTCCTGCCTTAAGAGGTTTATCCTCTTTGCAATTGCAGGGTTTTTTTCCACAAAGCCAACAGGCAGCTCTGCGAACATTTTTTCAAGTTCATTGAAATGTATCTCGATTGACTCAAACTTCTGGCTCTCTATGTCCTTGTGTATCTGGACCATTAATTGCAGCAGCTCGTTGTATTTGTCATTTGCTGCAGGAGTTGCTCTAAGCAAATCTGTGTCAACATCCACCAGGTTCTGCCTGTAAAGTTCAAGTATCCTGTGCCTGAGCTCTGCCTTTTTCTGGGAGAAGCCAGGAGGAAGCTGGTTGTATTCCTCAACAGCCTTGTTGTAGAGGTTCTGCGCAGAGTCATATTTTTTTAGTTTTGCATACCTGAAGGCCTTGTCAAGCATTCTGTCTATGTCCACTATCCTGAGCTCTGCGCTCTTAGCCATAACATCGTCTGATTTTGTTGTGAGCTCCTCGTAAGCCTTCAGGATTTCCAGCTGGATGTCTGTTTTTTCCTTCATAAATCCCTGCGGCAGCTGGGAGTAAAGAAGCTTTATGTTATCATAGATTTGCTCAGCAACCCCGAACTTGTTCTGCTGGAGGTTTGCTCTCAGCTCCTTTATGAGCTCCCTTATCTTGGAGGAGTTTTTCTCCAGCTTTGCTTTTGATGCCTCCCTGTATTTTTTTATAAGCTCATCATAAATCCCAAAGATGCCTTCCTGGAGCTTTATCCTATCGTCAAGGAATCCGTTGGGCAGGCTCTGGTAAACGCTTCCTATCTCCTCATACAAGCTTATTCCGTAGTTTATGTTTCCCTGGACAATGCAATCCTTAATCCCCTTTATGAGCTCCCTTATCCTCTTCTCTTTTGAATAAAACTCGCTGGATGAGCGCTGCCTCTGCAACTTTGAAAGGAACTCGTAAAGCTTTATCATGTGCCCCTGAAGCTCCTTCTTCTCACTGAAAAATCCTTCAGGAAGCTTTTCAAACTCTGTCTTCATCTCGTTGTATTTCTTTATTGCCTCGTCTATATTGTCCTTCTTGATGCCCTGGTCAGCTCCCTTGAGAAGCGACCTTATATTCTTTGATGCCTGGTCCATGCGCTGTATTGCAAACTTGTCAATCTTTAATCCAAGGTCCTTGTTGAGCTTGACCAGGCTCTGTTCTATCTCCTTCTTTTTTTCCAAGAAATCCTTTGGAAGAGCGTAATACACTCCTTTTATCTGGTTATAAATCTCCTGCGCGTTGTCAAACTCCCCGTTTTTAAGGTGGTCATAAGCTCGGTCAAGAAGGAAGTTTATGTCCTCTGCCTTTTTCATGACATGGGTGACTTCTTTCACCCAAGGCTTTTTCTTCAAATCCTGAATCTCTAATTCCTGAATCTCTTTTTCCTTTGCTCGCTCTATTGGCTCTTTTTGCTCTTCTTTCTCAAGCATAACAGGAAGCTCTGGCTCATCAAGTTTTCTTGCCTTAGGAACATAAACCATGTAAGGTGTTGTCATCTGATATTTTATTGAAAGCAAGCCCTCTTCCTCAAGGAAAGTTGCCCATGCCTCAAGCGTTGCCTGAGGAACACCGAGCTTTTTTGCAGCATCAGCCATAGAAATCTCTTTAACATCCTCCAGGAGTTTCATTAGGAGGTCTGCTTCTGTCTTTACAGTCTCCTGCTTGAAATGAAACTTATTCTCGTTATCTTCCATTTTTATAGTTATAACTACTACTGTGACTAAATAAAAGTAAAGTTAATAAAGATTTATAACTACTAAAAAATAGGTTAATTTTTAGGGCAAAGTCAATTTTGCTATTAATTACTTAAGTTGACTTTACCTATTTTCAAAAAATTTTTAAATAGATCACTTTTACTAATCTTAATGGTTCTTCAAAAGCCCAAGAGCATGGAGGAATGCGTCTACTACACATACAGGGACCTTGACGGTGGAGAAGTAACTGTGTGGGTTTTAAGGCAGAAGTGCCCAAAATGCAAAAAGGCATACATGGGAAAACCGAGAAGTGCCAATGGAAAGGTCAAGACAAGGGCAAATGAATATGTTTGTTATGAGTGCGGCTACAAGGTTGAAAAGCAGGAGTATGAAGATTCTTTGACCGCTAACATTGATTATTCCTGCCCCAAGTGCAAGAACAAAGGAGAGATTCAGATTCCTTTCAAAAGAAAGAACATAGGCGGGGCTATGGCTCTGAGATTCCAGTGCCAGAAATGCAACGCTAATATTGATGTAACGAGAAAGATGAAGTAGCAGCAAATAATCTTCTAAGAGTATTTTTTAATTAATTTTTGGTAATTATTTTTAACAAATTTTCTTGCAAAATCAAAGTCAATATCTGAGTAAGCTTTCTTTAATACACTAAGAATTCGCTTTTTGTTATTTTTTAATATATTTTCAAAATACCATTCCCTGCCTTCTGAAGTGCCCATAATTAAACTTGTATTGTCAGCTGAACTTAAAATTCTTGCTTCAATGGATTTAAAATTCTCATATTTTATGCATTCAACAACTTTTTTAATCTTGTTTTTACCAAATCCTATTTTTTCAAGAAATGTTTTAGCCAGCTTCGCGCTTATTTCTTCATGTCCTGGTGCAAGCAGTTTTGCTTTTCCAATGTCATGTAAGAGTGCAGAAACTTCAACAACATCTTTGTCACCGCCAACTTTTCCTTGAATCATGAGAGCAAATTCCCTAACTTCTAAAGTATGTTTCCAATAAAAATCCTTAGATGTCCATGTGAACAATTTTGCGTATTCTTCAATTTGTCTCCTTAATTTGCCATTCATGAAAATTATTTGTTTTAAATTATTTAATAATCTTTTGTTAAAGTGTTTATGCATTATCAGTAAACTATATAAAGGACTACCACTTAACTTTCATTGATGAAAAAGAACAGGATACTTGTAACAAGCGCTTTGCCCTATGTAAACAATGTTCCTCATCTTGGCAACCTGGTGTGCATAATCTCTGGAGATGTTTACACCCGCTTTTTAAGGATGACTGGAGAAAATGTTCTCTCTGTTCTAGGCACTGATGAGCACGGCACAACAACAGAAGTTAAGGCATTAGCAGAGGGCTTGTCTCCAAGGGAGATAGTTGACAAATACTTTGAGCTACACAAAAAGGTTTACAAATGGTTCCTGTGCGATTATGACTGCTTTGGAAGAACCTCTTCAAAGAAAAACCATGAAATAACCCAGGACATATTCATAAAGCTATTCAGAAAGGGCTATATTATAGAGCAGGAGCTTGAGCAGGCTTATTGCGGAAGCTGCCAAAAATTTCTTGCAGACAGGTTTGTTGAAGGAACCTGCCCATATTGCAGCTATGAGCATGCAAAAGGCGACCAGTGCGAGAACTGCGGAAAGCTGCTCAATGCACTTGAGCTTAAAGAGCCGAAATGCGTTGTATGTAGTTCAAAGCCAATAGCTGAAAACAGCAATCATCTCTTCCTTAATCTGCCAAAGCTTGCGCCAAAGCTCAAGCGTTGGATGAAAAAGGTGGAGAAGGACTGGACAGAGAATGCAAGAACCATGACCTATGCATGGCTAAAGGAAGGATTGAAGCCAAGGTGCATAACCAGAGACCTTAAATGGGGAATACCCGTTCCTTTGAAAGGCTTTGAAACAAAGGTTTTCTACTCATGGTTTGATGCTCCTATCGGCTATATCTCAATAACAGCTGAGTGCAGGGATGACTGGAAGAAGTGGTGGATGGAGAAGGACACCAAGCTGGTGCAGTTCATGGGAAAGGACAACGTGCCATTCCATTCAATACTATTCCCGAGCTCGCTCATAGGAACAGGCGATGACTGGGTTCTGGTGAGTGTTTTGTGCGCCAATGAATACCTCAACTATGAAACAGGGCAGTTCTCCAAGTCAAGAAACATAGGTGTCTTTGGAGATGATGCAATGAACATGGGCATATCAGCAGATGCCTGGCGCTATTATCTTATGATAAACAGGCCAGAGAAGACTGACTCTCAATTCTCGTGGAAGGATTTCCAGGAAAAGATAAACAATGAACTGGTTGCAAACATAGGAAACCTGGTGAACAGGACAATATGCTTCATAAACCAGTTTTATGACTCAAAAGTTCCGCAACTAAAGAAAAAGGAGATTAACATTGACAAAGAAGTCAAGGCCATAACAGAGCTAATGGAAAATATTGAACTGAAAAAGGCGCTCAAGGAGATAATGGCTGTGTCAAAGAAGGGAAACCAGTATTTCCAGAACAGCAAGCCATGGGAGGAGATAAAGAAGAACAAGGAGAAGGCAGACAACACTATAGCAAACCTTGTTAATCTTGTAAAAGACCTCTCAATACTAATACAGCCATACATGCCAAACACATCAAAGGAGATTCAGGAGCAGCTCAACATAAAAGAGCTTGAATGGAGCAGCATAGGAAAAGACACCATAAAACCAGGGCACAAGGTAGCAAAGGCACATCCATTATTCAATAAGCGTGAGGGCAAGGATGTTGAAGAGTTTAAGGTTAAATATTCCGGGAAAAGAAAGGACGAATTTGAAAAGCTTGACCTGAGGGTTGCAAGGATAGACAAGGCAGAGGACCATCCCAAGGCAGACAAGCTCGTAATTCTTGAAATCAGTTTGGGAAAAGAGAAGAGGACATTGGTAGCAGGCGTAAGGCAGCACTACAGGAACATAGAACTACTGGGAAAACACATAATAGTGTTAACAAACCTTAAGCCAGCAGTTTTAAGGGATGTTAAGAGTGAAGGCATGCTGCTCGCAGGACAGAAGGGAGAAGATGTCAGGCTGCTTCTTGCATCGGAAAGCAAGCCAGGAGACAAGGTCTACATGGAGGGCTTGTCAAGGGAGCCGGAGAAAGAGATAACAATAGAGGAATTCCAGAAGATAAAGCTGACAACAAAGCAGAACAAGATAGTCTACAAAAACCATTTCCTGAGAACAGAGAAGGAATACGTGACAGTTGACATAGGCGATAATGCTGTTGTGAGATAAAATTCTTGTTAATTAAATATAAATAATTTTTGGAGTAATAAAAATAATAATAACAATAATAAAAACAACAATAACAATGATAACACTGAAAAAATAACAATTCCATCACCAAAAACTATATATACCCAATACTTTATCAGGATGGCGCATGGAAAAGCCAGCAGAGCTCAAGAACCAGCCTTGTCCTATTTGCCGTGAAAATGCTTTAACGCTTATAGAAGAGGAATATGAGATTCCATTCTTCGGCAAGGCTTACTTATTCTCCATGACATGCTCCAAGTGCAAGTTCCACAATGCAGATGTTGAGGCAGCAGAGCAAAAGCCCGCCTGCAAGTATGAAATAGAGGTTTCTGGTGAAAAGGACATGAAGATAAGGATTGTCAAGTCAAGCCAGGCAACATTGAAGATTCCTTATGTTGTTGAGGTAACTCCAGGACCTGCTTGTGAAGGTTATATAAGCAATGTTGAGGGCGTAATCAACAGGGTAAAACAGCAGATTGAGTTTGCTAAAGAATCTGAAGACGAGGATGATGAAGCAAAGGACAAGGCAAGAAAGCTAATAAAAAAACTCAACAGGGTTGTGTGGGGCTCTGAAAAGATAAGGATAATAATAGAGGACCCAAGCGGAAACAGCGCAATAATAAGCGACAAGGCAAAAGTAAGCCAGCTGAAAGTGAGTCCAAAACAATAAATTTTATAAACAGCAATAATTTTTTTCTTAAAGGGGGTTTTAATGGTAAAAATAGGCATTATTGGAGGCTCAGGTCTTGATGACCCTAAGATTCTCAAAGAAGCCAAAGACATAGAGGTAAACACACCATTTGGAAAACCATCATCACCCTTAACCATTGGAAAGATTTCAGGGGTTGATGTTGTTTTATTGGCAAGGCACGGAAGAAAGCACACCATAATGCCGACAAATGTTCCTAATCAGGCAAATATATGGGCATTAAAAGAGCAGGGAGTTACTCACATAATTGCAACAACTGCCTGCGGAAGCTTAAGAGAGGAGATAAAGCCAGGAGAGCTTGTGCTTGTTGACCAGTTCATTGACAAGACAACAGAGAGGAAGAAAACATTCTACGAAAAGGACAGGGTTTGCCATATACCAATGGCTGAGCCATTTTGCAAGGAATTGAGAAAATTGTTGTTAGAAAGTGCAGAAGAATTAAAATTAAGATACCATAAGAAGGGAACTGTTATAACAATAGAAGGTCCAAGATTCTCAACAAGAGCAGAATCTAATATGTTTCGTATGTGGGGCGCTGATGTCATCAACATGAGCACTGTTCCAGAGGCTGTTCTTGCAAGGGAAGCAGGCATATGCTACCAGGTCATTGCAATGGCAACAGATTACGACTGCTTTTTAGAGGACAAGCCTCATGTAACCATTGATGAAGTTTTGAATGTTATGAAAAAAAATGCTGAGAACGTAAAGAAATTAATAATAGCAACAATACCAAAAATAAAGGAGAACCCTGAATGCAGGTGCAGGCAGGACATAAAAACAGCAATTATAGGTGGTTAAAAATGGAACTAAAAGACAAGATAAGAACCATACCGGATTTTCCCAAAAAGGGCATAATGTTCAAGGACATAACAACCCTGCTGCAGGACCCTCATGCCTTCAGGCATGTTGTAAGGGAGATGCTGCATTATTTTGACGGCAAGAATGTTAATGTTGTGGTTTCTGCTGAGAGTCGTGGCTTCATTCTTGGCAGTGTCATGGCTCATGAGCTTCATGCAGGCTTTGTTCCAATGAGGAAGCCTGGAAAGCTTCCTTACAAGACGCTTAAGCAGGAGTTTGAAACAGAATACAGCAAGGATGCATTTGAAGTGCACGTTGACGCAATAAAAAAAGGCGACAAAGTTCTCATAATAGACGATTTACTGGCAACAGGAGGGACAGCAAAGGCAATGGCTGACCTGGTCAGAAAAATGGGAGGGAGTGTTGTTGGCTTGGCATTTCTGATAGAACTGTCCTATTTAAAAGGAAGAGACATCCTTAAAGGGCATGATGTCTTTTCCCTGATAAAATATGAAACAGAAGAATAAAGTGAAGTAAAATGGAAAAAAGAGAAGTGTATGAAAAATTAGAGTGGTCAAAGATTCACCAGGTGGCATGGGACACAGCAAAGAAGGTCATTGAATCTGGCTACAAGCCGGATGTTATAGTTGGGATATCAAGGGGCGGTCTGGTTCCGGCAAAGCTTTTGTCAGACTTCCTGCAGATAAAGGATGTGCTGACAGTTAAGGCAGACCATTGGGGCATAACCGCAACAAAGGACAAGAAAGCACATCTTGCATACGGTTTGGACACAGATTTAAGCGGGAAAAGGGTGCTCCTAGTTGATGACGTAACAAAAACTGGTGAGTCAATGAACCTCTCAAAAAAGCACATTGAGGGAAAAAAGCCAAAATCCATAAGAACAGCTGTGCTTTACCACACAAGAGATTCTGACTACGAGCCAAACTTCTATGGCGCAATTACACAATCAGACTGGATAATCTTCCCATGGAACTACAGAGAGAACATTGTAAACCTTAAACCGCACATAACAAAATAGATTTTTATGTTCATATAGCTCATAAAT
>CAYGWL010000156.1:0-13690 GCA_964353575.1 uncultured Methanosarcinales archaeon
GGCTCTGTGGTTGTTATACCTGTTGTAGGGTCTTGGTCCTGGTAGCTTGGCGCAGCCAAGAGCGGGGATGCTCCAATAAGATCATATGCAACAATTGCTGAAATCATAGCTACCCTGCCAAGTTTTCTTCTGTTGTCCAAAAAAGCGCTTTTTACTTTCTGTGTCAAGTTTTCCATTTTAAGCAAAGTAACAAACAATGTTATTTAAAGCTTTCTATTTTTAATCACTAGAGAATAATTAAAAATATCCTGTACTTAAATAAGTTAAAAGAAAATAAAAAAAAGGGTTTAAAACTTTATCTTGTCAGCATACTTCCCGATTACAGGTACTGGCTTCATCTTCCCTGAGAGTGCGTTGACCCATCCGATAACCCAAAGCACCAGCACAACCAAAACAAGTATTGGGGAGATTATCAATCCAAGTAAAGGCACTAGCGACACTACGCATGCAGCCACCCATGCAATGAACAAAACCAGGGACTGCTTTGCATAATAAGTTACATACCTGCTGTTTTTCTTAAGCAAGATAACTATAATAAAGCCTATTATGCTCAGGAAAACTGCAAGAAATCCCCAAAGCTTGTCATCGTCTTTTCTATTCCCTTCCTTTTCAGCCGCATTTTCAACTTTAACTGCTTTTTTGGCTTTAGCCATTTTTTAACACCTCTTTAATATTCTCTCTTAGGATAGGGCGGTATATAAACTTTTCTCTTTAAATGAGTTATATTCTTAGTGTGATTATTATAAGAAAGATTATTAAAAACACAAGAAAACAGGCTTTTATAATTCTTTTCCTGCGTTTCTGCTGCGCAATCTCAAGCCAGCATATCCTGCCAGTCCTGCAAGACCACTGCCGAGAAGCAAGACAGAACCTGGCTCTGGAACAAAGTCAGGTGGCTCTTCAGGTTTTTTATTCACGTGTAATACTTTAGTGCATGCTTCAGCGGCGTCTTGCCAAACACCTGCTAATTTTACTTCGCCTTTGCAAGTGTATGCTCCTCTCTTGTTAAATGTATGTAGGATGTCAGTTCCGTAGTCATCCCTTCCTACCCAGTCCGGATCGTTACCTGGGTCATTGCTATCACAGCTAACCCGTATGCGGCTATAATCAAAAAATCCTGGTCTGAATCCATACACTGAGAAACGAACCTCATTGCCAACAATGACGCTTTCAGGATAAATCTCCAATTCTTTGCATCCTGGGTCGTGTGTTCCCTGAGTGTATTGAGGTCCGTAACCAACGACTTCTATCTCATCATTCGTAAAGCTGAGGCTTGACCTGCCGCCATCCAATTGAGCTTCTATAGAGTTATACACAGAATGGCTGGGTGATGCTACTGCAATTGCTCCGCTTAAGCATACTGCTGCTGCAGCTAATGTGCACGCCCCTAAAGCAATTGCTATTTTATGTTTAGGGAATTTATGTTCATGAAATATGTTGTTTATTTTTTCAGCCAGCCCACCCATACAAACCAGGTAATAAACATAAATATATAAAGATTTCCTTTAACTATTCTGCAGTAAATATATATTGGAGAATATATGTGTTTGTGTTCCGGATGACTAAACAAAATCTATGCATGACTGTCTATGCATGACCACCAGAGAACACATAGCCCAGTACCCAAATCAGCACTATTCCAATGAATAGAAACAGGAACTGCACCATTGATTTCTTTATGTCCTTGGTCTTATGGAGCTCTGGTATGAGGTCAGAGCTTGCTATGTATATGAAGCCGCCTGCTGCGAATGCTAATAGGAATGGAGTGATGTTCTCTATATATGAGAAAAGGAAGTATCCAAATAATGCTCCAACAAAAGCTGTGAGCGCTGAAAGGAAATTAAACAGCAATGCCTTTTTCCTTGAAAACCCTCCATGTATCAAGACGCCGAAGTCTCCTATCTCCTGCGGAATCTCATGGAACACTATTGCTGCGGTTGTTGTTATTCCAAGGGGTATGGCTGCCATGAATCCTGAAGCTATTATCAAGCCATCAATGAAATTATGAACCCCATCTCCAATAAGGATTAGGTATGTAAAGGTATGCTCTTCGCACCCTTCCCTGTGGCAGTGCCTCCAGTAAAGTATCTTTTCCATGACAAAAAATAAGAGAATGCCAAGCAGAACCATTACAAAAGTTGTGGTGCATGCACAATCCGCGTATGCCTCTGGAAGCAGATGCAGGAATGCTCCTCCTAGGAGCGAACCAGAAGCAAAAGCCACTAAAATAAGTATTATCCTTTCCAGAACCCTTTTCCTCAGTGCAACAAAGAATATGCCTGTGAGGGATAGCAAGCTAACAATAAACACAGATACCAATATTAAGATTAGCACATGCATTCTCAATTTTCAAAAGAACAAGTATGTATTTAAATCTTGCTAAACCCAGTCAAGGACAACTGCCACTCATAAGAATCCCGAGTTTCTAAACTCCAAAAATGCCTGCAAGCAAAAGTACAGATACCGCACCGAGAATTATTCCAAATGCAGTGTAGTGCTGGTGTCCGTATTTGCGTGCAGTGGGTATAATCTCATCCAGGGTAATGAATACCATTACCCCTCCTGCAAAAGCCAATGATGCTGGTATTAACTCCTTGAAATTAAATAAGAATAATCCTGCAATCAGCGCTCCGAAAGGCTCAGCTAAACCAGAGCATAGTGCAACCATGAATGACTTCCATTTACAAAGGCCACTTGCACATAAAGGAAGGGCGATTGCAATGCCTTCAGGAATATTGTGCAATGCAATTGCCAGAGCGATAAATAGCCCGAATTTTGGCATATGCATATATCCTGCTCCGACAGCTATGCCTTCAGGCAAATTATGTATTGTGATTCCTATAGCAACGAAGATTCCGGTATTTAACAAACTCTGTTTAAACAACCCCGCCTCTTTTTCTGAAGAATGGATGTGCGGAACAATGAAGTCTATTAGGAACATAAAGAGTGCACCTAATGCAAAACTGATGGTGGTAATTAGATAACCGCTCAACTGCCAGGCCTCGTTCACCAGCCCGTGGAAAGAGAGGGTAATCATAACTCCGGCAGTTAAACCCATTAAAACGCCAAATAATTTTCTGCCCGGCTTTTTAATAAGTACTATTAACCCGCCCAAACCTGTGCCTAAACCTGCCAGAAGACTAATAACAATTATATTAAGTATCTGATTCATCAGAAGAAGATTTGATATATGTAATATATATTTTTATCCATTTGACAGGTGTTTAAATTACCAAAGACAAACTGCATATTTAAACATTATCTTTTTCAGGAATTCTTTTTGAGTTTGAAATATACAAATACAGGAATCCCTATTCTCTCTTTGTATTTCTTGTCAATCTTTGCTATTTCTTCTGAAATAGGAACTTCAAGCATCTTTTCGAGATATAGTTTGTTCTTTATGAACTCGTTCACATAATCTGCGATTGGCCTTCTGTAAACAGCGAAGTTAACAAAGCCGGGAAGGGTTTTAACCAACAAGCCTTCCTCTTTTGTGTATCTTCTGAGTCTTTCATCAACACATTCAGCTCTTGCCCTTACGTCATTGAAAAACAAATTATAAATAGGATGAACAACAACTACATGAATGCTTCCTGCACTTTTAGTAACCCTTGCCAATTCTTGGACAGCCTTTGTTATCTTGGGAATGTCCATTAAAACATTGTAGCAAACCACGCAATCAAATTCCTCATTACCAAAAGGTATTCTCTTCATAATATCCCCAACCTTAAAGAACACAGAACCCTGCCTTTTATACCTCTTCTTAGCAATATCAATAAAATATGGGGAGATGTCAAAAGCACATATTTTTTCAGGGTTCAGTTTTAACAAAGATCTTAGGAAGAATCCATTTCCGCAACCAGCATCAAGAACCGCTTTGCCTTTCAGATTTCCAATGTTTTTAATTAAAATAAGATTCATCAATCTCGTCCTAACTATATCCTCTTTTTCAGTCTGAAACCTGTCCCATACCTCTGCGAATTGCTTGCTCTGATAGAGACTTTTCCTCATTTATGTCCAATGATAATAAAAGAATAAATAAAACTTTCTATTTAGAAAACCAAAAAATAACTTCCTTTTAAAGCCCGGCTTCCTTTCTCAGCACTTCAGCCTTATCTTTTCGCTCCCAGGTAAAGTCGGGATGGGTCGAGTTTCTTTTCGTCCACAAAACTAGACGAACTTCTTTATTTAAAGCTTTCGGGGCGGATGTCGGGATGAGCAAAGTTTGTTAAGAATAAATTTGAAAATCAGCGGATTCTGGCCTTTTGAGAAATAATTCTTTTTCGTTAGCGCTAACCTATCCTTTTTTTCAATAGACTTCAGGGCTTTGAAGAACCAAAATTATCGGATATCAGAAATTAGCTTTTTAATAAAATTAGCTTTTGTTTCAGGTCTTTTTGCTCTTAAATACCTTCTAAAATGGGTTCTTTTCACAGAGTGGGATAGTTCCATGAATTTGTCAAATTTTTTATTATTTTTTAATGATTTTTTTATCTCTACTGGCATTTCAGGATTTTTTGGAATACCCGCATCATGAGGTTTTTTACGTAGGCCTTCTTTGTACATTTTGATTCCGTAGGGACTCATTAAGCCTTTCTTTAAAAGCTCTTTTCCGTAAGATAATGTGTTTATGCTCCATTTACTATTTTTGTTTCTTTTGACATAAGTTATGGCATATCTGTCTTCATCAATTCTTCTAGCGGTAGTGTCAATCCAACCAAAACATATTGCAGTTTTCATAGAATCCATATTGTGAATTATTGGTTTTCCAGTATGTTTTTTATCTTTAATCATTAGGACTTTATCTTCTTTAAGATGATTTTTCTCTAACCATCTTCTCCAATCTGTCAAATCTTTAGCATGGAAGGTTTTCATAAAATAGAATCAATCTGTTGATTAATATATAAATATTCTTATATTTTGTAGCACTAATGTGGCCACATTTTTGCTTAATTAACGAAAGAAATCTCTTCTTTAATCCCGATTTTTTCAATAAAAATAAAATAAAAAATGAAATTCAAGACGGAACTTTTCTTAAAGTCCCGCTTCTTTTCGGAGTATGTCCGCTTTATCAACACGCTCCCAGGTGAACTCCGGCTCCTCTCTGCCAAAGTGCCCAAATATGGATGTCTTCCTGTAGATTGGCCTTCTCAGGTTAAGTTGTTCAAGTATTCCAGCAGGGTCTAACTTGAAGTGCTTCTTTATCAGTTCAATAATCTTCTCGCGCTTAATCTTCTCTGTGCCAAAGGTGTCTATCATTAGGCTTATTGGCTCTATCCCCCCAATTACAAAGCTTATCTGAACCTCAACTGCATCACACAGCCCAGCAGCAACAAGGTTCTTTGCAATGTACCTTGCCATGTAGGCAGCAGCCCTGTCAACCTTGGTTGGGTCTTTTCCAGAAAAAGCACCGCCACCATGGTTGCCAACGCCTCCGTATGTGTCAGCAATAATCTTTCTTCCAGTGCATCCAGAATCCGCAACAGGTCCTCCAGTAACAAACCTGCCTGTGTTGTTAATCCAGTATTTTGTCCCTTCATACAAAAGCTTTCCGCAAACAGGCTTTATGACATGCTCTTTAATGTCTTCTCTCAGTTTTTCAAGTTCAACATCAGGGTCGTGCTGGGCAGCAACCACAACATCTGTAATCCTTAAGGGTTTTCCTTCCTTGTACTCAACGCTAACCTGTGTTTTTCCGTCAGGCCTTAAATAAGGCAGTGTCTTGTTTTCCCTGACTTCCTGCAACCTTTTAGCAAGTTTGTGTGCAAGCAGTATGGGCATGGGCATGAGTTCTTTAGTGTCCCTGCAAGCGTAACCACTCATCATTCCCTGGTCTCCTGCACCAAGGGCTTTTTTTTTACTAACATCAACACCTAGAGCAATATCAGCGCTCTGCTTGTTTATTGATGTCAATACTCCGACAGTGTTGGCATCAAAGCCGTATTCCGGCTTTGTGTAGCCCGCATCCTTTATCACGCCTCTGACGATATTCATTATATCAACATAGGTCTTTGTAGTTATCTCTCCTGTTACAACTGCAAAACCGTTGCCAACCATGCACTCGCATGCAACCCTTGCCTGAGGGTCATCCTTGTAGATGGCATCAAGCACGGCATCGCTTATCTGGTCGCATATCTTGTCCGGATGCCCAATAGCCATTGCTTCTGATGTGAAGATATAGTTTCCTGTTCTCATTTTACTCACCTTGTTTGTTTTTAGATAATAATTAGACCCAGAAGTTATATTCTTTAAATAATTAATTGATAAAATTATTCTTATTGGAATAAAGATCTGGTGTTAGGTGTTAGGAAAAGATTTATAAATAGTTAAAAAAAACATTTTGTTCATGCATTTCATTGTTAATTATAAAAACAGGGTTTCTAAAATCTGGCTTGAGGACTGGGACAAGCAGCTGCTTGGAAAGAAGCTAGTTAGCGAGATTGAGGGTTATAAAAACAAAGGCTATGACAAATTCATTGAATTTTTGCTGAAAAGAAAGATATTTCTCAGCACAAGGATTCTCTGGATGGGCATGCCTGACAGGATTGTGTGGCTGTGGTCTGCTCCGGCAGTTTACGGAAAGCCGGCTTATGACCAGACCATTAAGGGTGTTTCAGAGCTCAAGCTCAGCAACGGCTTCTTTGCTGAGATAAGGCTGAAAACAGATAAGGGCTTCTTCATAGTTTTTGAGGCATTGCTTGCAGCTGCCTTCATCAAGCTAGGGATGCAGCGCCACATCATAGAGCTTGATTTTGCTGAAAAGGAGGCTTTTGGCATAGCCAAGGATTTCAGCATCACAAGGAATCTCCAGAGCTTTGTGTTGTTTCACTCAGGCAAGAAAATTCTCAAGCTGAACCTTAAAGGCCCATGCTTTGTTGGTTTTAACATAAATGACTGTCTGGAGCCATTGACAGCAAAAGAAATAAAGGCAATGACAAAAGACAAGCTCAAGAAGTATAAGAGATTCATGGCTCTGGCAAGCGAGAATAAAAAAGACATGGATGAAAGCAAGAAAATACTTGAAGAACTTAAGAAGTTCGGGTTTGGTCCTTTAGCAAAGCCTTAGTCATTCAATTTCTTGGGTTTAAGGAATCTCGCTGGTAAAAGGCTCTGTAGAAAATTTCATTTCTTGAGTTGCCACGGTTCAGCCATGCTGAACTCCTTTTCTCCTCCCTTTAAAGAGTTAAGGGAGGGGAAAAGGACCCTTGCGGAGCAAGGGCGTGGCAACTTAACAACAAGTTTTCTACAGAGCCTGATAAAAGAAAACTTTAAATACTACTGAATTTAGTTTCCTCTTTAAAAAGGGGTTGATACATGGGGAAGAGAAAAGCAAGTTCTAAGAATGTTATTTCCAGGAAGATAAGTTCCAAGAAGGAAGATTCTAAGAAAATAAAGGAAGACACAAAGAAAGTAGCCAAAAAAGATAAAAAACAAGTGAAAAAGTCCTTTGACTTGGCTTTGATATTCTTGATGTTCTTCCTTTTTGTAATAATACTGCTTTTTATCTTTCTTTTCTCAAGGAGCGTGAGCATCTGCGGTGACGGCAGGTGCGATAAGAATGAGTGCAATTCCTGCCCAAGGGACTGCAATTTCATGAACTGTGCTGATGATTCATGCCAGATCCTGATTGGCGAGAACTGCCAGAATTCAGAGGACTGCGCGTGCGGTCCTGGCGAGAAATGCGACATAAGCTCAGAACGGGCCAATGAAAGGGGCTGCTTCTTGAGCTTGTCCAATGTTATTATAAATGTCCAGGATGTGGCTGAAGAGGTTTCTGCATCAACGCTTTACGCCAACCCACTGCTCAATGACGGACTGAACAACCATCCGCTCATGAATCTTGTTGTGCAGAATATCGGAGAGAGCAATGTCAGCAATATTGTTTTGAACCTTAAGATCCTGGATTGTGTTTCTGATGTGATTGTCCTGGGAAGCCTTCAAAAAGATGAGATAAAGGTCTTCAAATGGAACCCGAGGTTCAAGGAGACTGTCTTGGATGTGGTTAACGACACTAAGCTGAGTGTTAGCATAAAGCTTTCTTACTCAGAGGAAGCAGGGCAGGAGCACACATTACCAGAGGAAATTGCATTAAGTGTCCTTGGAAGGAATAAGATAGGAAATTACGGCTCTTACAAGAACTTTGTTACCCCTGAAAATCCTGCTGTCAAAGATGTCACTAAAGACATAATAGTCAAGGAATACAACACCCAGAATGACATATTGATAGCAGCAACAAAGGCATGGGACAAAATGAGTGAAATGGGAATCACTTCAAGCAAGGACAATCTGGGCTTTGTGCAATATCCTGAGGAAACCATCAACTCTAAAAAAGGTGATGGGGAGGACATCGCTGTTTTATACGCTTCAATGCTGAAAAACATCAACATAAAGCCTGCAATAATAAAAACTTCTGACAAG
The DNA here is from genome assembly GCA_964353575.1 of uncultured Methanosarcinales archaeon. Classification (GTDB taxonomy): domain Archaea; phylum Nanobdellota; class Nanobdellia; order Woesearchaeales; family CAYGWL01; genus CAYGWL01. The sequence continues at coordinate 8,419 of CAYGWL010000156.1, forward strand.
GTCTTTGTGGGCTTTTACGATAATTCAGGCCGCGTATACCCTGTTGACACCAAACTTGTAGGGAAAACATTCAACTATGCATGGACTATCGGCTTTGCGGATTATGCTGATTATACCAGAAAGCATGACATTGAAGTAATTAATGTCTAGTTTCAAATTCTTTAATTCTCAAACTTAAGGATTTTGGAAGAACGCTTAACACAACAGGGGTTTTTCCTGCAAGTTCACCATCAAGATTAACCTCTAAGTTATGAGCAGTTACCTCTACCCGTCCTGCATTGAAATGGTCCACTTTTGGGTGGGATAGGTGTTTGCCTGTGTATATCTTGGGAAAAGTTTTAAGAAGCTCTGTCTTTTTCATTTGGTGAACAACAAGCGTTCCCAGTAAGCCATCGTACATGTTTGAATGAGGCGTTGCTTTCATCCCGCCAGCCACGTACACACCGATATTGGCTTGGACCTCCCAGAACCTTCTCCCATGCGTTGTTAGACTATCTGCTTTTATTTTCATTTCAAATGGTTGTTCCTCAACCACAGTCAATAGAAAGCTTAAAAGATAGCCTAGGGTTCCTCCAAATCTTTTGAAGTACTTATCAGCATTGTGAGCGACCTTTGCACCAAGCCCAACACTTGCAAGGTTGCAGTAATACCTTACGTGGCTCTCGCCAGTGATATCGTCACAGAACTCTGCACAACCAACATCAACATTTTGGATTTCTCCTGGTAACAACATCTCTAAAGCTTGCAAGTGGTTCATGATTCCAAAATTCCTCAAGTAATCGTTACCAGAGCCAAGAGGTAGCACGCCAATGCTGACTCTTGGATTTTTTGAGAACATTATGCCATTGACAACCTCGTTTAATGTTCCATCACCGCCAACACTCACAATCGTGCCGTACTTATCTGCATTTTCATTAGCAAGTTTCCATGCGTGTTTGGAGTATTCTGTAAAAGCAGTATCAAATTCACAGCTATGATAATTCAAGTAGTTACGAATCTCCCTGAATTTATTAACCAGCGTAGAATTGTCACTTGGCTTCACAATTAACAACATTTTATCTAGCGGCATTAAAACGCACCCTCCAAAACAGTATCTTCCATGAAAGGATAAGGATTATGCTTTTTTAAAGCTTGTGGTTTGGAGCCATTATTCTTTTAAGAATATCAAAAGTTTTAAATATTATCAGATGATATGCCTCTTAAATGATATCGGATTTATGTGAAATTAAAAGAATGAGAAAGGGCTTTGGTTTAACCCAGATAGAGCTGTCTAAACTCGCAGGCGTTTCCCAGAGCTTGATAGCAAAGATTGAGTCAGGAAGAATAGACCCTACCTACACAAAGACCAAGAGGATTTTTGAGGTGCTTGATTCTTTGAAGAAGGAGAAAGAGGTCAAGGCTAGCGAGATTATGGTTAAAAGGATTATTGGCATTAACAAAGATGACAAGGTTAAAGCTGCTATAGAAAAAATGAAGAAATATGAGATATCCCAGATGCCTGTTTTTGATGGGAAAAGGATAGCAGGGCTGGTTACAGAGGCAACAATACTCAACATGATTGCGCAGGGCAAAAAGGTTTCTGGCTTGGATGTAAGAGAAGTAATGCAGGACGCTCCGCCAATAGTTTCAAAGAAAACTCCTGTGAACATAATAATTGACTTGTTAAAATACTCCCCTTTGGTTATCATAAGTGACGACGGGAAACCTAGCGGTGTTGTAACTAAATCAGATGTTCTCAAGAATTTGTATAAGCTTGGTTAGTCTAGTCAAGCATAGACTTTAAAACATTAGAGTGGTGCTGGCAGAATCCATCTATTTTATCCATCTTTTTAGTTAGGCGAAATAATATCTGTTTATCTAAAATGGCTATATTTGTTTTCAGACTGTGCATTATGCATCTTCCAAGCGGACAATGATCCATTCCTATGTCATGTCCTAATTCGTGGGCAGTTGTCTTTGCAAGCTTGCAAAGGTCATTTACCATTCCGTAACTTGAAGCCAAAGCAACTGGATAGCCGCAACCAATCTGACAATCTCTACCAGGACCTGCGCTTCCTGTTATTAAATTCATGACTACCTGCCCTTCAGGAGTGTAGAAATCAGTGACAATAGGATGTTGTGTTGTTATTAATACCTTTTCATCTAGAGTCTGTGCCAAGCCCATTGCGTGAGCAAGGATTTTATGGCTGAAATATCCTTTAACAAAATCGCCTTCTTGATTAAATCCAGTCATATCAAATGTTTCTGCAGGTTTTACATCAAAAAATCCTTCAGGAAAGTAAGGTAGCACTCTTTCAAGCAATCCAGCCATACCATCAAAACCCTGGGTATAGTACGGTCTTAATGTTATTGTCATTTCAAGCCTCCTAATTTTCCGAAATAATAGATCTTGTCAGCCACAAGGTAAGCTTCAAAGCTTTTTAAGCTTTTCTCTTGCAGGAATGGGCTCAGGAGGTTCTCCTTAAGCACATCTGTCCCCTCTGTCACCATGTTGAGCGAGGGCATGACTACCAGTTCCTTGTTCCTGTATTTTCCTTTCAGGAAGCACTTGTAAAGCTCACTTCTTGAGCCCTGCTTCAGGGAAACAGCAGGGTGCTCATGCCCGATGATTATTGTCTTTGACTTTGCGAAATCAGGGTCAATTGGGATTTTATGGCCGTGGCAGATGTAGATGTGACCAAGATTATAATGGTCAACGATGTCAATATCCTTTTTGTCAGCAATAGGACCAAGTATGGTGTCGTGATTGCCCTTTATTAGTATTAATTTCTCACAGTTTCTCTTCAGCAAATCAATTACCTTGAGTGTCTCTCTCCACTCCTGATCTGAAATCTCCCCGAACTCGTGCTTTACGTCCCCGTTTATGATTATTGTTTTTATTTTATTGTTTTTATTTTTTTTAATTTTGTTAATAATATTATTAATTTTATCCACAATCTCCTTGAACTGAAATCTTGGGACCATCAAGCCCTGCTTATTAAGCGCCTCCTCAAATCCTATGTGGCAGTCAGCAATAATGAGTGTGCTGTATTCTTTCAGGTAAAGCGACAAATCCACAATTTCAAGCCCTTTGGTTATCTCCATATAACTTAAAAGAATTAATAAGAGTATAAATATCTTTTTTATTTAGTTTTTCCCTCTTTCAGTGATATCTTTGCCAGCACCATCTGGTGCATCCTTCTCAGGAACTCTACCTTGTCACCCATTTTCAGCAGGTCTACATAGCCCTGGAGCACAAGGTTAAAGGCAAATGGCGAGGGTATTGTGGTGCTTATGTGGGTTATGCTCATGTTTTTGCTCTCAATCATCTTGAGAACGAGTTTTGCATTGTCTATGTCCATGAGGTCTTCCAAAACCTCTCTCCTTGCCTCCTTTAGTATTGGAAACTCGTTTGATATCCTTTTTACAGCAGTCATGAGAATCATTGATGAAACCTGCTGCCTTCCAACCCTTTTCTGGTGCCCTTTGTAGCTTCTGAGTATCATCAATGCCCTTGTTGCACAATGCCTGAATCTTCTTTTCAAAACCTCTGTGTGCTCAATAGCCATGTTCAGCAACAAGTCTAGCTTTTCTGCTTTGAGCAGCTTCAATGCCTTCTTCACGTCCATCTTCTTTTGTGATGCAAAGTAGAATCCGTTGTCATTTATGCCAACCTCAATGTCGTGGTGCTCTGAGCGCGAGATTATGTATGCAAGCGCCCTGCTGAGTGCGTCATTAACCCTTCTTCCAAAAAGCGCATGGAATATAATATATTTCTTGCCTTCCTGGACATAGGTTTCTATAACAATCTTTTTTTCAGTTGGTATTGAGGCGTAAAGGAACTGTTCATTGAAGTATTCATAGATTGAGTTAGCAGTATTCTTGTCAACGTAAAGGTATTTGTTTATAAAATCAGTAATCTCTTCCTTTGTTTTTCCAAGCCTTAATTTTTCCTCCATTAAGTAGCGGAAATGGCTGATTTCATTTGCCAAGTCAAAGCTCAAAGGCAGCATCTCAGAGAACCATGAGGGTATTGTTGGCGGTCTGTGGACTGATGCGTTAACATAGGCAACCATTCCTTTTGAGTACAGGAACTCATACTTGTCTCCTCCGAGCACGAAAACATCTCCCCTATGCAGTCTTTCAAGGAATGCTTCGTCAAGCTTTCCTATTGTCTGCTCTCCTATCTTCACTGTCACAAATGTCTCGTCAGGGATTGTTCCCATGTTGGTCATGTAAATAACCCTGGTCATTTTGCCTTTTCTTCCAATCATGCCTGTTTCCTCGTCGTGCCATATCTTTGCATACACATGGCGGTCTTCCAGGCTTATGTACTTTCCCGAAAGGTAGTCTATTATTTCCATAAAGTCTTTATGTTTGAGGTCTTTGAAGCAGTAGCTCCTTTTCACCATGTCAAAGACATCCTTGGTGTGCATGCTTTCGGATATTGCTATTCCAAGGATTTGCTGTGCAAGCACATCAAGGCAGTTCTTTGGAAGATGTATGCGGTCTATTTTCTTTTCTATGGCTGACTTGAGCAGCACAGCGCATTCTACCATATCATCTCTGTCAAGAACAATTATCCTGCCCTTGGAAATGTCACTTAGCTTGTGTCCGCTTCTTCCTATCCTTTGTATTGCCCTTGCAACTGACTTGGGGCTTCCTAATAATATAACAAGGTCTATGTAGCCAATGTCAATCCCTAATTCCAAAGATGTTGAGCTCACAACCACTTTTAGCTTTCCCTGTCTCAGCCGGTTCTCCAGGCTCCTGCGCAGTGTCTTCGATAATGAGCCGTGATGTGCTCCTATGTTTTCTGTGTAGTTTTTTGGGAATTTGTCTTTGAGGTGGTCAACAACCCTTTCGGTTGCTGAGCGCGTGTTTGTGAATATAAGGGTTGTCCTGTGCTTCTGTATAAGGTCATCAATCATGTTATACATTGCTTCGTGCATGTCTTCATGGCTTGCTTCTATGAGGTTTGGCACAGGGCAAAGAACCTTTAGGTCCATCTTTTTTATGAACATGACATCAACTATCTTGCACATCCTGCTTTTGCTGTTTTCAAAGCCTGCAAGGTAGCTTGCTATTTCCTCAATTGGAGCAATGGTTGCTGACAAGCCAACCCTTGTTACATAGCTTGATAGTCTTTGCAGCCTTTCTAGTGAGATGGAGAGGTGGACTCCTCGCTTGTTTTCTGCTAATGCATGCACCTCGTCAATTATTACCCAGTCAATATTCTTTAGGTGGTCTATGAACCTTAATGAGCTGAGGATTATTCCAAGAGATTCAGGAG
>CAYGWL010000157.1:0-2704 GCA_964353575.1 uncultured Methanosarcinales archaeon
AGCTGCTCAAGAGCTTTTAATGCCTTATGGAGCTTTTCAGCATCTTTATCGTCTATGTCTTTGGCTTTGATGTTTTTGTCAATATGGGCTAATGAACACAGTTTTTCAGCATAAACCCCTCCTAATCCAAAATCCATTGCCAATGCCTTGACAAGGTTCTGCTTGTTTGACTTTGCCAGGAGTTCCCTGAGGGCTTTACCGTCTAATTCAAGCATGTTGGGCCTTGGCTCAGAAGCTTTGTAAATTGCTCCTGGCTTTAGAGTGCGCTGGCTCCATTTCTGGACCTCAGCCAGGGCGATGATTTTAGAGCTTTTATCGACTAAGATTATGTTGCCTTTGCTGAATATCTCAGCAATAAGCCTGAAGCCATTGCTGAAGCTGAGCTCAAGCACCCTTTCAAACCCTGGCTGTCTTACGCTTTCCAGGCGAGAATTCTTTATCTTTTTTCTCAGAACCATGCAAAGATTAAGTATGTTTTCAGGCGCTTGTGGTGTCTTTTCACTTAGGCAAATATATGCCGGCGTTATTATCAAGAACTCATTGCCTTTGTTTGCTACATAAAACTTCAGGAAAAGCTCCTTTTTGTCTGGCTGGTAGATGTTATCGAGCCTTGAACCTACCAAAAAATCCAGTTTTTTAACAAAAAAAACAAGGTCAAGGGCTGTTAAGGCTTCCATAAAAGCTGGAAAAATGTCAAAATATTTAAATGTATACAAAAATTATTTAAATAACAAGGTCAAAGGGATGCGCATGGTGCTGCTGAAATTCTTTTTTGGGAAAACAATACGTGATATCGAGGAGAAAATTTCCAGGAGCTTTGACAACATGAGAGAGGACATGAGCGGTGTTGCGGCATGGATAAACCACTTTAGGGAGCGGCATGATGCCACTGAAAGCGAAATTGCAAATATTAAAGCGGAACTGGAGGCCCTGAAAGGGCACGTCATGGCACATCAAAGGATAAGTGAGGACAAGACAGGACAAGTGAGGACAATTCAAAGGACAAGACAGGACAAGTCAAAGGACATGTCCTTTGCAAAAAAAGAGGCAAAAAAGGAAAAAAGCATTGAGATTTTTGATAAAAGCAGCCTGGCAGGAAGTCATCTGGAAATCATGGCTTTGCTGTATCATTCTGACAGACCTTTAAGCTATGAAGAAATCTCAAAGCGATTGAATAAGACGACAAAAAGCATAAGAAACCTGATTTATGAAATGCGCAGCAAGGGCGTTGATATTTCTGACAAACCACTTGGTTCAAGGCAGAAAGGGTTTTACCTTACAAAGGAAGCCAAGATAAAGGTGTCCGGAAGGTAATAAACGAGTTGTCCTTAATGACATGTCCTTATGTCCTCAAAGGACAGGACAAGTGAGGACAAGACAGGACAAGTCAAGGACGCAAGATTTCCGGTTTTAGGGCTTTTGCGATTTCCTGTGGAACTTTTTTGCTTGTATCAACCACTAAAATCTTATGCTTTCTTGCACTGGCTTCTTCAAGGCATACATCAAAGATTTCTGAATCAAGGTTTTCCCTTATTTTTTGTTTGTCATATCCTTTGTTTTTCAGTCTTTTTTCAAGAATTTTAAGTTCGCATTTAGTGATTATGCACACATCGATTAGTTTAGACGGTAAAAAATGTGACATATGAGAGTCAATTATCAGTGATTTTTTGCTTTTTTTAATGATTTTATTGATTATGAATTTGCTTAATTTTTTGGTGTCAACTATTTCGCACTTTTTTTCCTTATCATAACCTTCACTTAGCTTGTTTTCAGCGATGATTTTGTTAACATCAATATACTCATAGCCCACTTCTTTTGCCAGAGCCCTTGCTAACTCTGTCTTTCCTGTGCCAGGAGTGCCTGAAACTATGATTACTTTCATGAAAAAGGAGAAAAGAAAGGGATTTATTTAATACTTACTGTTTATGTTATGACCGCTTTGCAAACACCATCCTCGCAAATACATCTTCCTTGACCGCAGTCAAGAGGTCCTGAGCAAACTGCAGTGCACATCGTGGCTGAGCAGTCTGGTGCTTGGCTTAAAGCAACGCATTGAGTTGGATGGCAACACTCACTTGGAACGCAGTCACTATCAGAATTGCATTCTGCTTCCTGTGCTGGAGGTGCGCTTCCAACACACTCATCTCCATTCCAGCATTCACCTTCAGGGCATTTGCATATTTTCACAGAATGGCTGTTGTCTGGTGAGCATCCGCACGCACCAATAAGACAAGTGTTTGGAAAATCTCCTGAAGACAGGCAACAACTTGCTTCTTCTATTGTGCCTCCGCTGCTTGTGCAGGCATTATCCTGCTCATTATTCTGCTGCTTTTGAACTGTTTTGCAAGTGCTATCAACGCATTTTGTAACAAGATTGCCAGCTATGCCTGTGCAGAAGTCAGGGCACTGCTCTGATACATCAATGTATGCCTTGTTGCCAACAGCGCAGCCGCCTGTTAGCCAACTGCCACATGCGCAGTCAGAATCAACCGAGCAAGATGTCTTGTCTACAGCAACTTCTTCACAGCCGCTGATAACAACTACCAACATCAACAAAGCCAAAAATAATATTTTTTTCATCTTCCCAACCTTTCTTTTACCCATTCCCACACAATAAAAGCCGCCAAGCTGAAAACAGCTCCGAAAAGGAACCATAAAGCAAGACTTGACTGGGCTATCACTGGAAAGACTTCTGCTGCTTTTG
>CAYGWL010000158.1:0-2514 GCA_964353575.1 uncultured Methanosarcinales archaeon
CATAAAAACACGGGATGAAGGAAGGATTGTAAGAATAAAGGGTGCTGTGAAAAGCGTCAGGAACAGCGAGGGCATGATTATAGTTGATGTTATGCAGGAAAATATAGTACCTGTGGTTATATTCAAGGAAAATAATACCACCAAAATAAACAAAAACTCCTTTCTTGATATTGAGGGTGAGGTTAGAAACTACAGAGGAAAGCCGGAAATCATCGCAGACAAGGTGAAAGTAAGATGAATTTTTGAAAAAAATAGGAATAATTTAAAAATAAAGGTACTAAATCTGTTGTGTTATGAAGAGTCAGGTTATGAAGATTTATGATGTCATCTTTGTGTCAGGAGATTATTGTGTAGACCATCCATTGAATGCCTTGGGTGTATTGAAAAGGGTGCTTGAAGATAATGGTTTTAGCGTAGGTGTTATTGAAAAGCCAGACTGGACAAAAAATGATGATTTTCTGAAGCTTGGAAAGCCAAGATTATTCTTTGGAATAACAAGCGGCTCAGTAGACAGCATGCTTCAAAACTATACCTCTCTCAAAAAACCTCGTAAAGATGATGCTTATTCTCCTTTTGACTCAAAAATACCTGACAGAACAGTAATTGTCTATGCAAACAAGATAAAGCAGCTTTTCAAAGACTCAATCATGGTGATTGGAGGAGTTGAGAGCTCTCTCAGAAGATTTGCGCATTATGATTACTGGGACAACAAGCTCAGAAAAAGCATTTTGTTAGACTCCAGAGCTGACATCCTTGTTTATGGAGCAGGAGAATTTCCCATAGTTGAGATTGCAAGAAGAATTAAGGAAAACCAGAATATTGAAGGTATTGAATCAACATGCAGGTTATCAAACAAAATTCCGCAAGGATTTAAAATCCTGCCATCTTACGAAGATGTTGTAAAAGACAAGACTGCATTCTGCAAAATGCAGCTAATGCTCAGCAATAAGGATAATCTTGCACAAAAATTCGAAAACAGATACGTGCTCCAATATAAGGCACACAATTATACTACAAATGAGCTTGACTGCATTTACGGCTTACAATACACCAGAAACATTCCTAAAAAAGCAGCTAAGGAGTTTAAGAAAATACAGTTTAGCGTAGTTACTCATAGAGGATGCATAGGCAAATGCAATTTCTGCTCAATAACTCTTCTCTTTGGAGACAAAATAGTATCAAGAAGCGAAGAATCAATACTGGACGAGATAAGAAGTCTTACAAAACATCCTGACTTTAAAGGATACATAGATGACCTTGGAGGCCCATCTGCAAATATGTACGGAATGGACTGCGAGATGAGCAATGATTGCAGAAATGATTGTATTAACTGCAGTAGGCTAAGAAAAGATCATTCAAAGCTCATACAGCTTCTAAGAAAAGCAAGGGCTATTGAAGGTATTAAGAAGATTTTTGTTAGGAGTGGCATACGTTATGATCTTGCATTAGAATCTCAAGAATACATAAAAGAAATTTCGCTTCATCACATATCAGGCTGCCTGAAGATAGCTCCTGAGCATTTTTCAAAGAAAGTTTTGGACTTGATGAATAAGAACAATGATAGATTCTATGAGTTTAAGAATATTTTTGATAAATTTAACAAAAAACTGAATCAAAGCCTAAGATATTACTTCATGACAGCCCATCCAGGCTCGGAAATCGATGACGTAAAACTGCTCAGAAAGAGAATAGATGAACTTTCAAATACTGAAAAGATACAGATATTCATACCAACACCCATGACAGTTTCAACATGCATGTATTACACCTCAATGAATCCACAAACATTAAAGAAAATTTATGTGCCATACACTTATAATGAAAAAAAGAAGCAGAAAAATATTCTTTACAACAAAAAGAAACGAATTGAATAAAATCCGAAATCCCTCTGGTTTTTAGCACCAAAAGCAAGTCCATGCATTCATACTCCGAAGAAGCTGTGATAAAATTCAGAAAACTTAGCGATGATGAGATAAGGGACTACACGGAGAACCATTCTGTGCTTGATTTCGCTGCTGCTTTTGACATGAAAGGTATTTACAGATTTGCGGAGAAGGTTTCAGGGGACATATGTGTTATGAGTGGACTGTCTGTAAGCAGGCTCATATCTGCGCTAAGGGCAAATGATGTGAAAGTTTAAGTGCCCATAAATTTCGAAAATTCTCAGGAAAATTCCAGTAAAGGCATATAAACAAGGATTCTATTTAATTTTTAAATGAAAAGGAAAAGTTTTTATAGTATAAAAGACTTCTATTTTGCAGTCATCAGTATTTACTTTAGCAGCATAGAGAAAACACACCACTATAAGGAAGTTCACGAAAAGCATGTTAGCTGGAGCGAAGTTATTGAAACAGTGCTCCTCTCAAAGTCAAGGAGAAGAAAAGGAAATAAAATTGTTATTGAAAACAAAAAATATTACATTTTGGCAGAATTAAAGGGTAAAATCCTTTACATAACAAAAACCGCACTATTCCCCGGACTAAAGTCCGGGGTTTTTTACGTGCGGTTTTTGGG
>CAYGWL010000159.1:0-6901 GCA_964353575.1 uncultured Methanosarcinales archaeon
TTACTTATAAAAAACATTAAACAAGCGAGACCGATTAATCCGACAATTGTAAATGTAGTTAGCACTTGAATCCAACCCAAAACGTCATCCAGAAACACTATCCAATCAAGCATCATTCCACACCTTCAACCTTTAATTTAATTTTTCCATAGAATGCTTTCAGGACTCACCGGACTTTCTCCAGGAGTAAAGCTGTGCCACTTGCTGAGTGCTTGTATGGACTCAGAAATGCCTGAGGAAGTAACCTTGATAAAAGAAAGGCAAAGAGAAATTAACATGATATACGGCATTGTAGAAAGGGAAGGCCCAATCCATAAGCTAAAAAGGCAGGGTCTGCTGGTTGTTGGATGCTGTCATGCACGGAATTACATGAAATCAGCAATGCTATAGCTACTATTTGTGCGTTTCTTCTTGTTTCAGGACGAGCCTGGGGGGACTTTCGCTCCTTTCAAGGACTTTCTCTGAAAGTTGTGTGGCTTTATGCCGCACCTCTTTCGCTAACCCACGAGAAACACTAACCGTGTTTCTGTGGTCCCAGAAATCTTTGATTTCTGAGGACTTTCCCTGAAAGGTTATTTCGAACCCCCGACCAACAGCTTAGGAGGCTGCTGCGCTATTTGTCCAACCGAGGGAACTCCGGCGTTAGCTAGGAGTTCCCTGTTTTTGGTTAAACTTTTGCTTTAGCAAAAGGTTACCAGACTGCGCTACAGGCTCAAGAAGGATATGACTTAGGTTTATTTAAGAATTTTTTCTTTTTGTTATTCAGAAAGCCCATTCAGCACTTTTTCCCAAGCCCGGATTCCCTTTTTTCTGCAAGCTCTCTTAACTTTTTTGGATGGTCTGTTATGTATTTCACACCTTCGCACGTTGGTCTTAGGAAGGTTTCAGTTATAGGCAGTGGAGTATTAAATAGTAAAGCTAATTCATGAGATAAAGCAAAATAAGGAACCGGAGGGAACTCCCTTACAATTTTATCGTAAGTCTCAGCACAATCAGCTTCAAGAAGCTCATGTCCTGGTGACCAGGCATTCCAATTCTCAAAAAGAGGCGTTTCTTCATCCAAGACCATACCAGCAAGGAGCTCAAATGCTTCATGTGAAAGTAATTCTTTTCTGTGTTCAGTGAGGTAAGCTATTCCTGTTGTTGTTGGCTCTAAGAAATAAGCATAATCAACTTCTCTTGGCGGTCTGCCAAAAAGAAGTATGGCAATAGCCTGGAGATATTTTTTAGGGCTTGTGGAAAATGTGAATGGTTTCAGTCTCATGCCACTAGCAACATAGCCAGAATCAAGAAGCTCCCTTCCAAGCATGTCTGCTCCTGAAGCAGATTCCAAAGGATACTTAAGACCTTTTGAAACTATGACATCAAGGAATTTCAAAGCTTCTTTGCTTATTTCCGGCATGGCAAAAGGTAATGTGATTTAATTAATAAGCTTTTTGATGCGTTCAGTGATGCCAGTTTAATATATCCTGCTTTCAAGCTCATGTTTGTGCTGAGCCAAGTATTTCTCTCCAACAGGAGTTATTAGGGCATAGTTTACTGGAAGTGGACCTGCCGAAGAAGCTAAAATGAATAAAGAGGAGAACAAAGAGACTATATCTAATGAGACGCTTGTGACAAAAGGAAGGTCAGAGACGCTTGTGCTAACAGGAAAGGTAAGTGTTTCCGCCCTTATTTCAGTTGTAATTAAACCCTGTTCAAGAAGTGAATTAACAATATTTTCGTTTATTAAAGGATGATAACTACAGCCTCCTTCCTCAGCACAATAAGCAAGTAACTTCAATGCTTCTGGACTGATTGCATCTGGCATAATATAAGCTAATGTGATTTAATTAATAAGCTTTTTGATAAATTAGCAAAATAGTCTCTGGACTGCTTATAATTCTATTTCTTTTGATGTTAATTCTGTTGTTATCATTTCCAATACTTTGTCTATTCCTGCCATCCTTCCCGCAACATATCCTTTAAGATAACTATATCCCTGCGGGGTCAGTTCCACTCTGAACTCATCTCTTCTTGAATATGTAGAAATTTGTCCTGAATGCTTGACTTCTTCTGAACCAGTGGGTGTGCTAATAACTTTAGCATAGCCTGCATCTGAAAGTTCCATTGCAAGCAAATACTCTGCTTCTTCTGTTAGTTCTAACACACCTTTTGATTTTGCTAAAGTCTTGAAAAGCTCCCATGCTTTTTCATTTAAGTTTACCATAATAAAAAAAGAATATAAGCCTATTAATAAGCTTTTTGATAAGATTTTAATATTAAAGTAAAATAGTAAGAGGAATATGTATAAAATAAAGCAGGAACCTGAAGATTTTGTTGTAAAAGAGATTAGCAATGTTGATGTTAAAGACAAGGGCAGATACACCTACTTTATTCTCAAAAAAAGGGACTATACAAGCGAGAAAGCCATCCAGAACATAGCCAATTATCTTCATATTCCAAGAAAGAGCTTTGGTTATGCTGGGAACAAAGACAGAAGGGCGGTTACTGAGCAGTTGTGCTCTGTGCTCGGGAGCATAAGAAACCTGGAATTAAAAGATATTTCTGCCAATGTAATAGGAAAGGGTGACAAGCCGGTTTCTTTAGGAGATTTGGAAGGCAATGAGTTTAAGATTATTGTCAGGGATGCCGCAAAAAAACCAAAGAAAATAAAGAGCATGGTGAATTATTTTGATGAACAAAGATTCAGCAGCAACAACGTGGCAATAGGAAAAAATATTGTTAAAAAGGATTTCAAAGGGGCTGTTGGTATTATTGCTAATGGCAATGATTTCATCAGCAATAAAATAAAAGAGCATCTAAAAGATAATCCCAATGACAATGTCGGGGCTTTGATGATTATTCCAAAAAAGATATTAATGCTGTATGTGCATTCCTACCAGAGCTTTATATGGAACAAGACAGCTGAATATTTTGACAAAGGTAAGAAAAACATAAAGATACCAATAATTGGTTTTGACACTGAATTCAAAGATGGGAAAATAAAGAATGTTGTTGAGAATATCATCAAAGAAGAAAACATCAGCTTAAGGGATTTCATAATGAGGCAGATGCCTGCACTTAGCAGCCCGGGCGGGGAAAGGGATTTGTTTGTTGATGTAAAGAACTTAAAAATAGATAAAATTAATAAAGGTGAATACAAAATATCTTTTTTCTTGCCAAAAGCCAGCTATGCTACGCTAGTAATAAAAAATATATTTGGTAAAGCAACCTGATGAAAATGAAATGTCCTGTATGTGAAAAGGGAATTTTAAAAAGAAAGAAAATAAGGGAAGAGATGTTTGGTGTCTACTTAGGCGAATTTCCAGCTGATATATGCCCCAATTGCGGAGAATCCTTCACACATGAAGAAACAACCAGAGAAATTGAAAGAATGGCTAAGAAAACAGGGATATGGGGTCTGGGTTTCAAGACAAAGATAACTAAAACAGGGAATAGTTCTATAGTCAATACACTAAAGTGTACAAAATAATACAAAAAAGTGTAAAGCTTTATATATAAGCTATGTATTAATACACTTTGGTGTATATTATGGAAGAGACGAGAGAACAAAAACGCAGTATTATGATGTTTCCAAAGCTGAAAAATCAAAGATAGAACTCATGCAAGCTGCTCAATACTTCATGGACAATTTCATGAAACCCTATATCAAGATCATGGAGAGGTTACTTTAATGCTTTTAGACATTTGCTTAGGAAGTAAATCTGCATGGAGAGTTTTAATACTCTATGGTGAGTCACCAGGAGCTGGCTTTACCCGGCAGGATCTCAGAAACCATACAAGATTAGGAAATAAAGCTTTGTCATTTGCCTTGAAAAGGTTGATTGCATTCGGGATTCTGACAAAAAGCAAGAAACAATTATCTTTAGCAGTTTACAAGTTGAACAAAGAAAGCAAATACATTCAAGATATTCTCAATTTGCTGCAAAGGGAAAGGCAAGACCTAAATCATCTGCCTTACAATTTCAGCACCATAGCACGTGAATTTTCAAGAGAAGTTGTTGATTCTGTTGATGCCCTGAGCATATATCTTTTTGGCAGTGTTGCCAAAGGAACATACAGGGAAGATTCAGACATGGACTTTGCTGTTGTTGTAGAGAAAAAAACTCCAAAGGAAGATATGACAATCAATGTGATATGTGACAAGCTGTCAGAAAAGTTTAAGAAAAAAATCCAATGCTTTCTCATGACTGAAGATCAGCTTTCAAAGAATAAAACTAAGCTCGCTGAAGAAATACTGAAGAATGGAATAAAACTTGTTTGACCTGTTTCGAGAAAGTGAGAAAAAGATAGCATTTGGCACTAATTTTCCGTAATTTATTGCTTTTTGATGCTTTATAGCATAATTATACAATCTTCCACATTACAATTAGCATGGTTTCTCCGCAAATATAGGAATTACCGTGCCAAATAGAAAGGTTTATTAAGTAATCGCACTTAAGAGGTTTAGAATGGTCACTAAATATGATGTATTTATGGAAGTGTACGAAAAGGGAGGCCCACGAAAAATTGTGGACATCGTACAGAGGCTTCAACAAAAGAAGTCAGAGTACGACAAAATAAGGAAGATTCTATATACCCTTGTAGAGATGAAACTCATTGTCAAGAATGACTACGGCTATGAAAGGATAATGAATCAGCAGAACCAGCATTTATTCGAGATGTTGAAATACTGCATCAAGAACGATGTGAATTACAATGAGTTGTTTGATGAAACAGTCGCCAAATATCTCAGCAAAGCATTCCTGAAAAATTCTTTCGGAGTAAAGGATATCGGATTGCATGCAAGAACTTCCTCAAAAATCTCTTCTATCCTGGAAAAGAACGGGTTTCTTATTGTGCTTTCAAGGAAGCCTTTCAAGGCCATTGTCCCCTACAACTCTTTTTTGGGTGATCTCATAGTTTATTACAAGCAGAGGCCAAGGGTTGCCAAAGTCAAACCTGATGAGTACTTTGATGAAATAAAGAAAGAGCTTGCAAAATTCAAAAGGTTAAGAGAGGGTAATAATCGGAAATACCAGGACATTCTTGAAGCAGTCCAGATAAAGTTCATTCATCACAGCTTGAGCATTGAAGGCAATCCTATCACGCTTAGGCAGACAATAAAACTGCTTAAAGAAAAAATTGTGCCAGAAAACCTGAGCGTTGAGTCTGTCCAGGAAGTCCAGAATTATCAGAAAGCATTCTTGCAGATGATTCAGAATGTGAGGGAAGAACTTCCTCTATCAAAAGAGAGCATACTAAATTATCATTTTATTGCTTTACAGCATACGCCTAAATGGGCAGGCAAGATCAGAGACGATCATGTTATAATAAGAGGGAATCCTGATTATAATGTCGCTGACTATAAGGATATAAATCCATTATTGGACAAGCTTATCAAGAAATACAATGATTATCTCAATGCGGGAAAGCACTCATTAAAAGATATTCTTGGGTTTGCATCCTATCTTCATAATGAATTCCAGCATATACACCCGTTTTTTGACGGAAACAGCAGAACAACAAGGCTCATAACATTCCATTTCCTTCAAATGAATGATATCCCCATCTTTGACATCCCAGTGGGTTTGCTCGAAGAATATGTTTTTTCTACAAAAGGATCAAAGAAACGCGATGACGAGAAAATAAGTCAGGTACTTCAGCAAATTATTCTATACAATCTTAAGACTATTAATGAGAAGCTCTCATAAAATACTTCTGTTGTGAGTAAAGATTTTTTCTTTTTTTGAGAAAAGAAAAAATCATGAGGTGATTTCCATGATGAACAAAAATGTGCAGTTAGCGATAGCTGGCTTGCATGACCTGTTTCGAGAAGGGTAAGGCTCCAAAGCAATATCCATAACACATCGTATCATCTTTCCTATTTTATATCTATTTATAAGTAATTATCAAATGGCAACGAAAGGTTTATAAATAAAAGCCACTTACAGCCATTAAAATGGATAAGGCAAAGCTTAGGCAGGTTATTATAGACCAACAGGAGCTATTCAGGAGAACAGAGGATTTGATAGATAGGGATATAGAGCTAAACCTCAAAGGAAATGAAATAGTGATAATATCAGGCATAAGAAGGTGCGGAAAGAGCTCACTCTTAAAGTTAATATCCAAGAGAGTAGAGGGCAACAAAATATATCTAAACTTTGATGATATTCGCCTTACTGATTTCAACAAAGACAACTTTGAGGATGTCCAAAGTATAGCTATAGAGCTTTTGGGTAAGGGAAAGACCACTTATTTTCTAGACGAGATACAGAACATAGAGCATTGGGAGCGGTGGGTGAACAACCTCTATGCAGAAGGCATTAAAGTTTTCATAACAGGCTCTAATTCAAAGTTATTGAGCTCTGAAATATCTACCTATCTTACAGGCAGGAACAAAGTCGTTAAGCTATTTCCTTTTTCCTTCAAAGAATATCTCAGGATGCGGGGGGTGGAAGTTACAAAGCAGATGACTTCTGCACAGATAAGCACGATATTCAGGCACTTTAAAACGTATTTAGATGTAGGCGGATTTCCTTTGGTCATAAGAAATGATGATATGCAGCTCTCAAAGCAATATTTTGAGGATATTCTCAACAAAGACATACTCAACAGGTATCAGATTAAGCATGTTAAGGAGATAAAGGATTTGTCGCTGTATCTGTTCTCAAACATAGGGAAGCCCTACTCCTATTCCACCCTAAAGCAGGTCACAGGAATAAAAAGCCTCTCAACCATAAAGAACTATATTGACTATTTCAGGAATGTCTTTCTGCTCTACACCTTAGAAAGGTTTGATTACTCTGTGGCAAAGCAGAAAGTGTCTTCCTCAAAGCCCTATGCAGGAGATAATAGCTTCCTTAAGACAGTGGCATTTAACTTTACTAAGAATATGGGAAAGAGATTAGAGAATTTG
>CAYGWL010000160.1:0-2530 GCA_964353575.1 uncultured Methanosarcinales archaeon
TCATATCCTCTTTTTTCTGCTTTCCATTCTTCTTTCACACCTTGATTAACCAATGCTCTGAGGTCAAAACTTGGCTTTGCCACAGTGTCAGGCAGCCCGTATTTGTTAAAAAAGCTTTCAATATCGCTTCTCAAATCATCCAGACTGCCTTCAAGTGTTACATAAGCTTCTCCTCCAAGCTTAAGGCCACTCATTAATTTCGAGTTCTCTACTAATATTCTTCGTAATGAAGACATTATTGGTTTGCGGTAGCACAACGTTACCTCACCTTCTTCATCATAAGAGTGTGTTTCAGCCATGCATAGTTCTAACGAAGTTAATTATTTAAAGATTTGTGTAAAAAAGAATACATATCTGAAAAATCAAATCTATGTTATCAGGCTCTTTCCAGTCATTTCCTTTGGCTTCTTTATCTCCATCAATTCCAGTATTGTTGGCGCAACATCGCCAAGAACTCCGTTTCTGACTTTTCTTATTTTTTTTATTTTTTTACTGTTCTTGCTGCTGCCAATAACAACAAAAGGAACTGGATTAAATGTGTGCGATGTCTTGAATTTGCCTGTCATGTCATCGCAGTTTCCATGGTCTGCTGTGACAATTATGTTGTATCTGTTTTCAATGCCTAAAGATACAAGTTGCCTCAGCTTTTTATCAATGAATTCAAGCCCTTTTATGGCTGCCTTCAGCTTTCCTGTGTGCCCCACCATGTCCCCGTTTGCAAAGTTCAGGATAATCAGGCCATATTTTTTTGATTTTACCAAAGGCAGAAGTTTTCTTGTAACCTCTTCAGCGCTCATTTCCGGCTTCTTGTCATAGGTGCTGACTCTTGGGCTTGGAACAATTATTCTGTGCTCGCCTTTGTTCGGCTTTTCAACTTGCCCGTTGAAGAAATAGGTGACATGGGCGTATTTCTCGCTCTCTGCTATTCTTAATTGTTTCAGCCCCTTCTTGCTGATAATATTCCCTAGACCATTATTTATCTTGGGCTGCTCAAAGGCAATCCCCTTTTGCAGTGTTTTGAAGTAGCGCGTCATGCAAATAAAAGCCACTTTGTTTTTTGTTTGCTTGAAGTGATTGAATGATTTCTGGACAAAAGCCCTTGTTAACTGTCTTTCTCTGTCAGTCCTGTAGTCAAAGTTCATGAGAACATCATTGTTATTAACGCCGCTATAGCCGCTTATCACGCAGGGTTTTATGAACTCGTCATTCTCGTCAGAAGCATAAGCTTGTCTTATTGCCTTCTCAGCGCTTTGCGCCTTTCTGCCTTTTGCAAAAGCGATTGCATCATACGCCTTTTTTGTCCTGTCCCACCTGTTGTCTCGATCCATGGAATAGTAGCGCCCAATAACCGTGGCTATGCTTCCTCCATGTTTTTTTATGTTTTTATTTAATATCCTCAAATATTTTAGTGCAGATTTTTCAGGAGTGTCCCTTCCGTCTGTAAACATGTGAATTAATGGCTCCACCCTGTTTTTCCTGCACATCCTCATCAAGGCAAACAAGTGGTTCATGTCAGAGTGAACGCCTGCATCAGACACCATGCCCAGGATATGCAATCTTGTTTTTTTCTTTTTAACATGCTTTATTGCATCCGTGAAAACCTTTTTTTTATAGAAGCTCTTGTTATCAAGAGAGTCATTGATTATGGTAAGCATCTGCTTCGCAACCCTCCCTGCGCCCATGTTCATGTGCCCAACTTCAGAGCCTCCAAGAGTGTGTTTGGGCAGTCCAACATGCTGGCTGTCTGTCTTTAACATTGAATGAGGGTGTTTCTTTAGAAGCGAGTTGTAAAAAGGCATTCTTGCAAGCTTAACAGCATTGCCTCTTCTCTGCTTTCTGATGCCAAAGCCGTCAAGTATTATAAGGAAGACTTTTTCCATTTCTCGTATCCTATTTTTTGCTCTTCTATCCTGAGAAGCTGATTATACTTTGATAACCTCTCTGACCTGCACGGAGCTCCTGCCTTTATCTGTCCGCATCCAAGTGAAACTGCCAGGTCAGCTATGAAGCTGTCCTCTGTTTCGCCTGAGCGGTGGCTTACCATTACCTTCCATTTGTGCTTCATGGCAAGATTAGCAACCTTCACTGCCTCTGTTAAAGTTCCAACCTGGTTTACCTTCAGCAGGAGGCAGTTGCATGAGTTTAGCTTTATTGCCTTTTTAACCCTGTAATAATCTGTTACAGTAAGGTCATCCCCGACTATTTGAACATCTTTCAATTCTTTATTCAGCCTTGAAAACTCCTCAAAGTTGTCCTCTGCAAATGGGTCTTCTATTGATATTATGGGATACTTTTTGACAAGTTGCAGGTAGTGCTCAAGCAGCTTGTGGAAGCTGAGCTTTTTTCCGTCAACATTGTATGTTCCCTTATGATAAAAGCTTGATGCAGCAGCATCCATTGCAAGCTTGACCTTATTCTGGTATCCCAATTCCTCAATTGCCTGGGCTATAAGGCCCAGTGCCTGCTCAGCATTATTGACAGGAGGAACAAAGCCGCCCTCATCACCCACATTGGTTGCAAAGCTCCCGAA
>CAYGWL010000161.1:0-1823 GCA_964353575.1 uncultured Methanosarcinales archaeon
GTATATCCTATTTAAATATTGCGGAAATCTTATTCAGAAGTTTGCTGGTGTAAAGCCAATACCTCTTCCAAAGTGCGGACGCTTATGTCTTTTGCTGCAGCTATGCCGACAAAGGCAATGGTAGCTGCTCCTGCAAGCGCCAAGCCTACATAAGGATTAAGGGAGAGACTGTAACAATAAGTGTGAACCTCGTCTCCATTACCGAATGCTGCAAGTTGAAAACAATTGTATCTAGCGGCTA
Organism: uncultured Methanosarcinales archaeon; assembly: GCA_964353575.1. Taxonomy (GTDB): domain Archaea; phylum Nanobdellota; class Nanobdellia; order Woesearchaeales; family CAYGWL01; genus CAYGWL01. Next base: position 242 of record CAYGWL010000161.1, read on the forward strand.
TTGCAAAAATATTTGTAATATTAAGACCGCCCAATGCCAAGAGACCAGAGACAATTTTACCACTTCTTTCACTTTGAATTTTTTCTTTGATTTTTTCGTAATTAAATTCAGTCATAGAACAAGCTAACACTGACAAATATTTAAACTTTGTGAAATTTTTTATTAAAAGAACTAACAAAAGTGATTTATAAAATTATAAAAATAAAAAAATAAATATTTTCAAGGCATCCTAGCAAGGTAGTATATTTCCTTAAGCCCAACTACAACTGTTGCTGGAACAACGAATGCCATTATCTGGCTGAATATTCCAGCTATGTATGGGCCGATAAGACTTACCCCTGCTAATTCCTGTGTTGAGCCGCCTGCGAAACTGACTACAACCAAGATTGTGGCTATCATCAAGAAATCCTTTGTGTCCTTTCCAGTAACATTTATGAAACCAACTATCAGTCCCAATATTACCAGAATGGATGTCAGCCAAACCTCGGTTCCAGCTAATGCAGCCCTTACCACGCTGCTTCCAGTGGCTAGTCCAAGAATAATGGCAAGCACAACTCCGATTATGAAGGAGTACTCACCAATCTTTTTCTCCATTGCCTTACCACCTCCCTTTTTTAACGATTATTATTTCTCTATTAAGAGTTGCCTATTTAAAGCTTTTGGTTTGATTAAATAAAAAAAATAAAAATTTTCAGTCAGACGCTAAAACATAGATTGATTTTAGCGCAACCAGCAAAGCAGCGGGTGCTACGAAGATTGTTATGTTGTCCAGCACCTTGACTAATGCTTCAACCCAAACTCCGCTGAAGCCTGACAGCACAACACTCATTCCGCTGACAGACACTACCAGAGCAATTGTTGCTACCAAGAAGGGTATTGCTTCCTTTGAGGTTACATTTAGTACTCCTACTATGAGTCCGAGCAATGCAAGCACAAGCACAACAGGAGCACTTCTTTGTATAACTCCTCCGGCCAGCACTGCTATAATGAGCCCTATCAAGAAGGACCACACACCCATCTTTGAGAAACTTTTTTTCAGCTCAGGTCTTGCCTTTGCCATTAAGTCCTCTTTTTTCGCCATTAACACATCACCTTTTTTAGTTGTTTCTAATTGGTTTCCATAACACATTAGAATAAGGATATATAAAGTTTACGGTTTTTAAGAGTGAGGGTCATAATTGTTTTATGCGCTGATAATCAAGTATGTCTTCAAGTTCCAGCAACTCCAGTTCTTTCATGAATGCTCCTGCCATGCTTCCTACATTTTTTTTGACATACTCCGGAAGCGCAGGAAACCCTCTTGTTTCATTTGTATGTTTTATCTTAGGTTCTTTTCCTCTCTCAAAATCTATTTTTTGTTTTATCCTGTCCTTGCCATGCATCATCGTCACTGTAATACCTACTATGCCTGCATTAAGGTCATAGCCAACAATAATATTTCCTCTTTCATCATTAATATAGGCGCGGCCACTGGTCTCGGTTCTTTCAGTAAAGCTCCATTCATCCTCTGCCTTTTTGCTGATATCCATCTTAATAAGAAGGTAATGTGGCTGTGTTTTTATTTCTTTTGCTTTTTCCATCT
>CAYGWL010000162.1:0-2714 GCA_964353575.1 uncultured Methanosarcinales archaeon
AGGCCACCGCAAAGGACTTGACCGCTTTGAGGAGATTTTCAAAAACTTCAAAGAGCTTTCTGACGAGTACAGCATGAAGGAAATGAGCCTCTACTGCTTCTCAATGCAGAACTTCAAGCGCTCAAAAGAGGAAGTGGAATACCTCATGAAGCTTTTTGAGGAGAGATTTAATAAAGCCGCTGAGGACAAGAATGTCCATAAAAACAAGATAAGGCTTAATGTTGTTGGAAGAATCCATCTTCTGCCGGAAAAGGTTCAGAAGGCAATTAAAAAGGCAATGGATGCCACCAAAAACTATAATGACTATGTCATAAACTTCTGCCTTGCTTATGGCGGCAGGGAGGAGATAACAGACGCTGCCAGGAAGCTTGCAAAGCATGTGAAGCAGGGAAAGGTAAAGCCAGAGGATATAGACGAGAAGCTTTTTGGAAAATACCTTTACCTTGACTCAAATGTTGACATAGCCATAAGAACCGGAGGAGACATAAGAACCTCTAACTTCCTTCCTTGGCAGACAATCTATGCAGAGTGGTTCTTCATTGACAAGATGTGGCCAGAGTTCAGCATAGAAGATTACAAAAGAATCTTAGAGGAGTTCAAGCAGAGGCACAGAAGATTTGGCGGAGACAAAAAGTGAAGGAGGAAGTAGTTCTTGTTGACAGCAATGATAAAGAAACTGGTTTTGAAGAAAAATTAAAAACACACAAAGAAGGAAAACTTCACAGGGCGTTCTCAATATTTGTTTTTAATTCAAAAGGCGAGCTGCTTCTCCAGAAAAGGGCTGAGACAAAGTATCACTGCGGCGGCTTATGGACAAATACCTGCTGCAGCCATCCAAGACCTGGTGAGTTGCTGAAAGAGGCGGTTCACAGGCGGCTGAAGCAGGAGATGGGATTTGACTGCTTACTAAATGAAGTTTTCAGCTTCTCTTACAAAGTGAAATTTGAAAACAATCTTGTTGAGAACGAGTTTGACCATGTTTTTTCTGGAAAATTTGACGGAGAGCCAAAGCCAAATCCAGAGGAAGCAAGTGCCTTTAAATGGGTTGGTGTTGAAGAGCTGAAAAAAGACATAAAAAAGAACCCTGGCAAATACACTTACTGGCTAAGAATTGCAATTGACAAGTTCTGAGAAAGCTAAAAGCTTATGCTTGTTCCAAGGTCTTTTTCTCCAAGCAAAGCCCTACTTATATTCCCTGGAATGTTACCATTAACCATGCTACAGCCAATGCCTTTTATCTTCATGAGCTCCCTTACCTTTCCAAGCATTCCCTGGGTGGTGTCTATATGAGTTGATTCAGTGATGTTTTTTATTATTTTTTTTATGTTCTTATTATTAATAGTCTTTATCAATTTGGCGTCTTTATTCTTTCTTGGGTCAGAGCTGAATATTCCGTCAACATCTGTTGCGAAAACAATCCTTTTTATTCCAAGGTTTATGGCTAGATAGGAGAGTATCTGGTCTCCTGAGAGTATTGAGCTGCCCTGGTGCTGGTCATAAGCTGGAACCCCATACAAAACAGGGACCAAGCCAAGCTTAAGAAAGCCCTTGATAGCATTGATGTCCATGCTAATGAGTGTTTTTTTCTTTGTAACTGCTGAAGCAGATGCCTGGACAGGGATTGCTGGAACGTTCTTGGCTATTAAGGAATTGCATATGAAGACATTGAGCTGGTTCTGAAGGCTCTGGGTTAGTGCAAAAGCCCTTAGCTGCTCCTTGTTCTTAATGCCTGTATCCAAGCCAGTTGCCTTTGCCAATGGGTGGCCATAGCTGCCAGCACCATGAATCATGATAAGCTTGATTTCTCTGGTGTTGAAAACACCGCTTATCTCATCACAAATTCTGTCAATGTTGTTTTTGTTAAGAACAGGCTTGTCAGCGGACTTGTCAGTTATTAAACACCCTCCAATCTTAAGCAAGATATTTTCCATAATTCTTTCGGTGTATTTGTAGACCTTTATAAATATTACTTTAAAAAGGTTTAAAAACAGTAACAAAATTACAGCAAGAGATGATACAAAGCCCGAGCTCTATTTCAACCTATAAGCAATGCCCGAGAAAATATTACTACCAATACATCCTGAGGCTTAAGAGGGAGCCAAACATACATCAGATTGTTGGGGGAATTGCGCACTCTGTGCTTGAAAACTTCTTCAATATTGACATGGGCGATGCCCAGGACCATAAAACGCAGCTCCAGAAGCACATGCTGACGCTCCTGGAAAACCAGTGGAATCACAGGAAAAAAGAAATTGAAAGCTTTAACCTGAGCCAGAGTGAGAAGAGCTATTACTTCAATGAAATCTCTCTCATGCTAATAAACTGGCTAAGCCAGTTCTTTGACAAGATTGGCAAGGACATGGAAAATGGCTTCAGCTTTAGCGAGTCCTTCAAAAGGCTAGCTCCTGGCATAAGGGAATACAATATTGTGTCAGAAAGCCTCATGGTGCAGGGTTTCATAGACGCTGTTGAAAACAGGGACGGCAAGATAAGATTGATGGATTACAAGACCTCAAAGAACCACCTCATAGACGAAGCGCAGAAGCTGCAGCTGGCAATCTACGCCCTACTCTACAAGGAAAAACACGGCGCACCTCCAGACAAAGTTGGAGTCTATTTCCTTAAGCATGATGAGCAGGACATGGAAGTTGACTCTGACTTGCTTAAGAATGCAATTTTTGAGATAGAGCAGATTCACATGAGCACAGAGAGCA
>CAYGWL010000163.1:0-4865 GCA_964353575.1 uncultured Methanosarcinales archaeon
AAAAGATAAGGCTGCAGCAGATATCTGTTTATAACGGAGCTAAGAGGGAGCTTGTTGACACTGTTCCTGCAGGCAACATTGTTGGATTGGTTGGCTTGAAAGAGGTTTTTTCAGGAGAAACAGTTTCATCCACACCTGACATGGAGCCCTTTGAGGAGATAAGACACCTCTTTGAGCCTGTTATTACAAAGGCAATAGAGGCAACAAAGCCCCAGGACCTTCCAAAACTGGTAGAAGTTCTGAGAACTGTTAGCAAAGAGGACCCAACCATACAGATAGAGATTAATGAAGAAACAGGAGAGCACCTAATGCACGGCATGGGAGAGCTTCACTTAGAGGTTATTGAAAACAGGATAAAGACCGAGAAGGGCGTTGATGTCAAAACCTCTGACCCAATAGTTGTTTACAGGGAGAATGTGACAAAGACCAGTCCTGAAGTTGAGGGAAAAAGCCCAAACAAGCACAATAAATTCTACATAAAAGTTGAGCCATTAGATGATGCCATTTATGAAGCAATAAAAAAGAGAGAGATTCCTGAGCTAAGGATAAAGAAGAAGGCTCCTGACATATGGGCAAAGCTTGAAGAATGCGGAATGGAGAGCAAGGTATCCCGTAAAGTAAGGGAAATATACAAGGGAAACATGCTTATAGACATGACACGAGGCATAGTCCACATAGGAGAGGTAATGGAGCTTGTTATCGAGGCATTTGAGCAGGTAATGAAAAACGGGCCATTAGCAAGGGAGGCATGCACAAAGATCAAGGTAATGCTCATGGACACAAAGCTTCACGAAGATGCCATTCACAGAGGACCAGCACAGGTGGTTCCTGCTGTAAGGGACGCCATAAAAGGGGCAATGATGGAGGCAAATCCAGTTATCTTTGAGCCAAAACAAATAATACTTATAGAAGCACCGGTTGCCTACATGGGAGCTGTCTCAAAGCTTGTGCAGAGCAGGCGAGGACAGATGCTGGGAATGGAGCAGAAGGAAGAGATAATAAGCATAAAGGCAAAGATGCCCGTGGCAGAGATGCTGGGCATAGCAGGTGACTTAAGGTCAGCAACAGAAGGCAGGGCAACCCAGTATCTTATAGACCAGCTCTTTGAAAGGCTGCCTGGAGAGCTCCAGCCAAAGGTGGTGGCAAGGATAAGGGAGAGAAAAGGACTGAGGCCAGAGGAGTAAAAAAAATGGATATGCTCATAAAAGAATTTTATGTATCTAAAGGCGATATGCAATCATTCCTGGAAGCAGAAAAATTCAGGCTGAACTCTTGTGCGCAATTCCCGCACACGCTACCTCCTGATATGGATAATTTTTTACTCGAAGAAATTATACCTGCCTTTGAAAGGGCACTCAGAGAGCCTGTGGATTTAAGGCTTTTAAGGGTTCCATTCACAAATTTTGCCTTGAATGCAAGTTACACCATGCTCTCTGATGAAGCTTGTTATAAAATAGGAGTCTTCGCTCCAGAAAAAACTGATAAGCTGGTATGCCATGGCTTGGTTGAAGCATTAAAATGCACATTGGTTAATCACGGTTTTGAGGAGATTGATAAAAAATGATAGAAATAAAGGCTTTCGGAAGATGGGGTGTTGAAGGAATAAAGGTAGAGGACCCAGGGCTCGTTGCTTACATAAACCTTGAGCCAAAGATTGTGCCAAGGACATCTGCAAGATACGAGCATACAAAGTTTCACAAGTCAAAGACATTTATAATAGAGAGGCTCATGAACAAGCTCATGGTTCCAGGACACAAGGGAAAGAAGCATAGGATAACATCCTACAAGATAACTGGAAAATCCAGCCAGGTATATAAAATCGTGCTTGAAGCCCTGCAAATCATAGAATCACAGACCAAGCAGAACCCCATAGCAGTTGTTGTAAAGGCAATAGAGAACGCTGCCCCAAGAGAGGAGATTGTTTCAATAGAATATGGTGGAGCCCGTTATCCAAAGGCAGTTGAATGCAGCCCTCAGAGAAGGGTTGACCTTGCTTTGAGGTATATCACTCAGGGAGCATTTGCCCGCTGCTTCCACTCAAAGACGCCTGCATCAAAATCACTTGCAAACGAGATAATAAGGGCATACAAGCTTGACACATCCTCAAACGCAATACAGAAAAAGCTTGACCTTGAAAGGCAGTCAGACGCTGCAAGGTAAAGACTTATTTAGATTGTTTATTCTCCAACATATTCTTCTTTAAATTCAAGAACAGATTTTGGTATTTTAATATCCATGAATCTACCTCTGCATTCAGGGCACTTGCATTCACAATATTCAGTTCCATCTTTTTGCCTTTTAACTTTTCCACATTTTAGTTCTATATTACATTTTGGACATTTCATTTTAAACCCTTTTCTATACTTTTATTGATTTTTTAGCTAAAATTATAACTTCACTTCTAAATGTTTTCCCATTCTTCGTCTTCCTTGTTATTCCACAGCTCTTTAATTTTATGCTGCTGAGCTTTCTGCATAAACTCATTGTATTCTATTGTAGCGTTCATTATAATTTTCCTTTACACTTAATCTATACAAGGTTACATATAATTGTTTTGTTTTTACAATAACTCTGATTGCAACCACTTACATATAACCATTTGACGGAAAAATTTATAAGTTTAACAGTATTACAGCTTAAGAATGGACGCGTCTTGCACTTTACCAGAGAATCCACCAGAAAGTTCACCTAGTTCTGAAAGCAGGTATTCACTAGAAAAAGCATTCGACAGAGCCCTCCTGAAGGTCAGTGCTGTCTCACATCCCCCTGAGCACCAGGTGGAATTTGAATTTGTCTTTGACTGCATTTCCCCAATCTCTTTAGAGAAAAAGCTCCCAGGCGCTTCGACAGGCATAACAAATGTCAGCCGCACTTGTTTTTTGGAATTTATGTTAGATGGAGCGAATTATGTCCTATATGATGTTCCCTCAAAGATTTCGTTTAAGGCTGGAAGCAAAACTAGCTTGGCAGATGCTTTTAACTCATCCATGGCTTTCATTCAATTTTACTTGGGAGACCCTCTCGTCCAAGCAGGACTCCAAAGCGCGGATTTTAATCCAAAAGATATAGCAAGCACGATATCGTGTGAGGAACTCTTAAGCCATTCTTCCAAAACCCTGCCTCTTGCGCACAAGCCTGCTTTGTCCCCACCAGAGGAAAAAATTATACTGGAAATTAATGATCAGCAAATTGAAAAGCAAATTGAAATACCTCTCAATGGTCCAATGGAGGGAGACAAATCAAAGTTTTCTGAAACCGTTAAATACCTTCTTACCTCAGTTCCACTGTTCGATGCATCAAAGATATACTTCAGCCCTATAACAAGGGAAATGAATTCTTACATTTTAAGAGCAAAGATAATGTATTCAAGAGGTAAATTGCAGGAAGCATCAAGAGACATTAACCGGGCAGTCACCATCTGCGATTTCCTTGTTGATAACAGGGTTGGCGAGAAGGGTTATGATGAGATACACCCATTAGAGCTCCTATCAGAAGATGGTTTCATAGCAGGTTTATTGGCGGACAACTCAGAAGCAGTGGAAAGATTATTCCCTGACTATAAAGAAGAATTCTTCCTCATGAAAAGAATTTCATTTGAATTACTCCGGGCTAAATTCAGGACTGACTTGGCAGGGAAAGAGGAAAAAATAAAAGACATTCCTTCCTACCTTGCACTATCGCAGGATTTCCTGAATGATTTTATTGAAAGATACTACAATCCCGGCAAAATAACCTTTTTCGCAGACAATAGGCATAATATGAGCAACATGGGCATAACAGGCATGGACGAGGATTCATCTGAAAATATCATGACATTTACACTTGACCCGAGTTTTGCGGATGCCTTATTCAATAATGAGCGTGCTGGGCAGAAAATATCAGTCTATGTTTCCCTAAGGAACTTTGTAAGGTCATTTATAGAAAAATTAAACAAGGGCAGTGAAGCTTCGATGCCTATAGCTCAGATTAATCCCAACCTTCCCTGCCTGACTTTAGATGAAAAAATAAGAGTGGTGCAAAAAATGATTGATGCTGCCCAAGAGAAAAAGGAATATGCCCGAGCCCAGTCTTACAAGGAAGCATTAGGAGATCTGCAATTCAAGCTTGTTGACATGCAGCGGACAGACCCCCTCGGTTTCAGCACCCCTATTATGTAACCACTTTCTTGTGACTACAAAACCGAAAGATTTATATACTGGTTCTTTTTTTAGTGTTATTAGGGATTGGAGAGGGGTTTGCGTCATGCTATTTTTTTATAGTCACACCCCCCAGATAATCTGGAAAAAGCAGACCCTTTCCAAAACCCTTATTGTCTTTGAAATCACATTTGCAGGAGGTAATATTCATGGGAAAAAGTGTAATGAATGGGATAGGAGGTTTATCAGCTGGAATTATTTTGCTAGGATTAGCATTAGAATGTTTTTTCAATCGCGGCACAGGACCAGGTCCTGGTCAGGCAGCTGTTGATGCAGCTTACCAGAATTTCGCAGCAACCCATGTTGTTGAGCTGAGGCCAACACCAGAGTTTACTCCTTACGCGCCTGTTGGTGAAGATGTTTATGGAAGGGTTGACAATGTCAGAGACTGCGGCTTTGGTTATGTTTGTGCTGACATGACATCTCAAGGAGATCCCCTGACATTAATGATAAATTCTGCTTGCGGTCCTTACCCTGAACTAGGAGAAATTATAATTGCTGAAGACGCGCTAAGAACATCTTTTCCAGGACAATACAAGGCAAAGGACTGCCCTGGGTGGGAGTATTTCCGTTAATCTTTTATTATTATTGATTATTATTTCTTATTATTATTTTTATTATCTTTTTTTTATTTTTTTCTTGTTTTATTCTTTTTTTATTTTTATTATT
>CAYGWL010000164.1:0-12093 GCA_964353575.1 uncultured Methanosarcinales archaeon
AATATGGAAACAGGAATCATAATCTCGTCTTTATGCAGCCCAAGTAGCTTATGGATTTGCTCAGGGCTGAAATTATGCTCTTCATTAAGGTGCTTTACAAGAAGCTTCAAGACATCAGGAGCAGTAAATTCCTTGTCGGTATTTAAAGAGTCAGGACTGTACCTAATGCTGCCAAGTTGTGTGCTCTTCTTTGCTCTTGCTGGCTTTGGTTTAACCAAGTAAATGAACTCGCTTTGGTTATCTTTTTTTCCTATTTTGTAAGGAAAATAGGATTACCATGTAGGTATCTTATATATAAACTTTTCGTTTTTAATAAACTAATATACTAATAAGTATACTGATAGGTTCTATTATGTAAATTTTTTAATCATTATTTAACTATTATGTAAGTTTATTTTTACTAATATGTAAATAAGACTTATATAATAATAGAACGCAGGAACAAGATGATGACTTGGATAACAATAAAAACAATAACAGTGAATAATGATAAAATAAATAATAATAACAAAACAAAAAAATAAAATAAAAAAGAATAAACATAAAGAAAATAAAAAAACGAAAATAAAAAAACAAAAAAAATAACAATGATAAAAAATAAAAACAATAAAAACAAAATAAAAATAGAATAAATAAAATAAAAATGATAATAAAAAAAACTAAAAACAGCAGATAATTTATGCGGTAATTGGCTTCTCCAGCTTTGTGGTGTCTTCTGCGAATTCTATAACATAGATTATGTTGTCCTCAGGGCCTCTTATTGGGATTGAGGTAATCCTGTAATCATGTCCATCACCGCCCTTCTGCATGATCCTGGTGACTTCGCCGTTCTGGAAGGCTTTTAGGGTTGGGCAGTCATAGCAAACACTGTCCCTGTTGTTGAATATCTGGTAGCACTTGTGATGCATAACGTTTTTGAAGGCAAAACCCCTGCTTTCAAGTGCTTTGTTGACCCATACAATATCCATGTTCCTGTCAATGATGGTTATGCCCTGCTCTATTGAGTCAGAGATTGCCTTGAGAACAGCCTCTATCTTGTCAGGAGGAATCCCTTCTATACGCTCCTCCCTGCTTCTGAAGATTGATTTTATATTGCTAATGAGCTCCTTGCTGTCCAGGGGCTTCTTCATGTAGAAATCTGGTCTGTAATATGTCTTTATCATCCCAACAGTCTCGTCGTCAGTGCGCGAAGTCAGGATTATTGTTGGAATGCTGTTTTTCCTTGCTTCCTTCATGATATCAATGCCGTCAACATCATCAATGTCCACAGCAGATATAACAATTTCAGGGCTCTCTTTCCTGATAAGCTCTATTGCCTCTGCTCCTGAAGCGGATGTAATGACATCATATTCCTTGTTTTCCTGCTCCAGCACAGACTCAACAGAATTAAGCAAAGCTTCATCATCATCAACAACCAGTATCTTTTTCTTCATGCTGTTCATGTGCTATATATCTTCAATATTTAAAATTTACCTTATTCCTTCTTTTTCTCCTCTTTGGGCTCCTGCTTTGGCTTCTCTTTTTTCGCTTTTTTATGCTCTATCATGAAGGCACTGAAGCTGTATACCGGCCAAGACAGCATCATGGCTAGCACAAGGCTTGTTAATACAAGTAAAGGGGTATAAAACAGCCTGTATGCTCCTATCTTTATTTGCGCGAGGACTGGAAGCTTGTCACAGCCAAAGTCGCAACTGAACCAAAGATAACCCATATACGCGCTTTCTTGGAATGCTGCTGTCTTATTAAGGGTATTTTCAGTATTATTATTAAGAGCATTTTTATTAAGAGCATTTTCAGTATTATTAATGCCAAAGGTGTTATTTTCTGCAAAATCATAACTTATTTCCCCTTCCTTGACTGTTTCATTCATGCCTGAGGTGGAATTTTCATTATCAGAGCAGGTTATGTTGATTTTACTGCATACAGAGCTGGGATTCATTATAAAATCCCTGATGCAGAACACATTTATGAAAAGCAGGGCTACAAAGAACACAAGAAAGCACCTCTTTTGCCTCTGCTTGAGCTTAAAGTACTGGTTCCAGTTCATTTTTTGGTTTTTCTGCAATATTAAGCACACTTGTGCCAGCCTAGCCCTTGCTTCGTCAAGAATCAGAGATTCTTGATCGTGCTCAGAAATTGCTAAGCAATTTCTGACATGCAAGGGTTTTTTTCTCCTCCCTTAACTCTTTATAGGGAGGAGAAAAAAAGTTCAGCATGCTGAACCTCGGCTGGCACAACATGTTCACTTAACAATTTCATATGAACAGAAAAAATAAGTAGGATTATAAATAATTATCTGTATAAGCTTGTTAAAACAAAAAAAAAGAAAAAGAAAAAAAGGTTCTACCCTTACACCAGCTCGATGTAAAAGTAGTACGCAACGTTTGACTGAGTGCCTGACAGACCAGACTGCGGCAGCAGTACCTGGAAGTCATACTTGGTACCGTTGTAGCCAAAGCTGTCATTCTCCAACAATACGCCGTATATCAAGTCATAGTTCTGGTCAGCAAGAGTGCTGTCCACATACTGGAAGGTTCCGTCAGTCAAAATAACCTCTGTCCAGTTCTTGCCTGTGTCAGATGCGAATTTCGTGTTGTTCCTCATGAGGTTGACTCCGTAGCAGTTTCCAGCTGAGCCATTCCACATGTATCCTGAGTCTGATACTCTGGTCTCACCTGCATAGAAGGTTGGGAGTGTAAACCCTGTTGACTTAAAGGTGTTTGAGTAAGAGTCCTCGTCTGATGCAGTGTGGTTGAACATCTTCTCTTCCCTTGTTATCATAGCAGAGCCAAAGACGCTGCTGACATTATTAGCGCATGTCAAGTTAGGCCAGTAAGGAATTCCTCCTGCAAAGGGGTTCAGACCACCAGTGCAGCTGCCTCCTATTCCCTGCTCGCAGGCACCAGTGACGAATGGTCCTTCCTTTGTTGCATACAATTCTCCAGTCACTGTAATAATGTTCCAGTCATACACAGCGTTTGCGTTGGGGTCCTGCAGCGCATACTTGCCAATCACATTCCCAACATATGCAACCCATTTCTGGGTTGGTTGTGACTCGTTTATGATCAATTCATATATGTAACCTCTTGTCCCATTGAGCGCTGTAGCGTTGGGGTAAGAATTGGTAACATTGCCCAGTTCTGTTATTGATGTTGGCTTTGATGGTTCGCTTGATATTGCTGCAAACACCATTCCTACTGCCAGTAGTGAAAACACTAAAAGCAGTGATAAGAGCTGACTGAAATTGTTTGTTTCCATTTTTTCCACCTTACTCCAGCTCTACATAAAAGTAGTATACGGTGTCAATTATATCACCACTGTGACCATCTTCTCCAACAAGCATCTCAAAGTCGTAAGTGCTGTTGTCATAACCATTTATGCTGTTTTGCAGTAATGAAGCATAGATGATGCCGTCATCACCTGTTCCAGTCACATCCTGGTAAAGCAGCACCTCCTCAAATATCTCTTCCCTTGTCCCGTTATACAATTTTGTACTTGGGCAAGGACCGTTCATGCCGCTTCCATTAATATATTGTCCTCCAACATAGAAGCTTGTATGGGTGGTTGAAGTTGCCTTAAAGTCACAGGTGTCGCAGGTAAATGTTTCATTCACGCCATCAACATCCTGGTCAGCCACTCCAAGTGACTTTGTCTGCGCGGGCTTTGCTCCAGTAGTGCCCCATCCCTCAAGCTCATTTAATTGAAGGTAAACCTCTGACTTTGACCAGTTCCAGCACAGGATATTCCCGGTTGTCCATGTGACTGTGGTCAGGTAAGTGGCATACACTTCACCTTCTGGGCTTGCGATGCTCCAGTCATACAGAGTATAGTTGGAGGCATCATCCAGTGTGATGGTACCACTAGCATTCCCAACAAAACCTTGCCAGGACTGCGTAACGGTCTTACCTGCTACGTTTAGGCGGGTAATGTTTCCTGCAGAAGCATTAATTGTTGGAGCAGGATACGCTGACCTGCGACTGCTCGCTTCGATGGAAAGGGTCTGCGGACCTTCTGGCTCTGATGTTGCAAATGCGATGCTGGCAAACACAATAACAAAAACCAGTGCAAACACCATCAATGCAAAAGCTCTTGCGTTGATCTTCAGAGCAGGAATTGTTTTTTTGCTCATTTTCATTATACTATTTCACCTCTGACATTTTTTCAATATTTTTCGAATTGATTATAATCGTGCCGGATTTGCCAGTTATAGTGACAAACATATTATCCACTTTCTCCAATCTGCCTCTTGCAACCTTAATCTGGCCGCCATCATTGTAGGGTGCTTTAACTCTCTGGCCTAAGAATTCTGTAAAGGGGCTATTGGTTGCATTATCTGCCATTTTCGCTGACATTTCCTTTCTCTCCGTTGACTTTTCTCTACGTTAACTCTCACTATAGGTATACTTTACCTATAGGTATACTTTATAACTAATTTACCATTCTTTTACTTTAGTTTGTATTTAAATGGATTAATATACAAATAAGTATACTACTCGTATATAAAGATAGGGGAACACAGGGTCAGAAATAATGCCAAAAAGTGCTAAACAATGTTAGAAAATGTGCTTTTTTAGAGGTAATTCATGAAAATCCAGATTATATTTATAGATTTCAGGTCAAGGTATTTTAACTTAAGAGTTTTTGTTATTTTTTCATTGTAATCCCGATTATTTTCAGAACAAGACTTAAAAAACAATAAAATCAAATAATGCCAATTAACCAGAGCTTTTGTGCTCTGCCTGCAACTTTAGCCTGTTTTTTTCCTGCAGCAGAAGCCTTAATTCAGAGGCAAGCGCTTTAATCTCTTCTTCTTTCTTCATGAGGTTTCTGTTCTTCTGGTCAATCTCCCTCTTCAAAGCCCTCCATTCCTGCTCAAGGTTCTGCAATGGCTTCATCTTTTCAATTATTATCTCTTCAAACTCGTCCATGCTTTCCTTATGTTTCTGCTCTTCCCACTGTGCATGAAGATTAGCAACAAGCTCTCCTGAAGAGGATGAAAGAAACTCTTTCTCAACATCGCGCTGCAGTCCCTTGTCATGGAAGCGCGACATGAGCTCAGAGAAATACAGCTTCTCATCTGTTTTTTGCTCATAAATCTTTGCTTCAGGTTTCTTAACAAGAGATGTTGGCTCTGCAGGCTTTCTTGGCTTCAAGGAAACAGGAGGCAGCTCATCAGGAACCTGGCTTTGCTCATTGTTTTCTCCTGCTGGCGCAACTGCTGCTGCAGCAGCTGTAGGAGCATCTGCTGAAGCATCTGGCAGGGAAGGCAATTCATCAGGGATATCCTGCTTTGCACCACCACCCTCTTTTTTAAATTTATCTAAGTTAAGAAGAGCCATTATACCCACTACCTCTTTTTTAATAACCACTTCATATATAAAGCATATTTAAAAATAGTGACAAAAAGGGGCAGATGATTGCATTTCCAAGATTGCATTCAGATTGCATTTTGAATAGTGATTATTTTATCTCAGCATAAAGTGAAACCTGGAAGAGGTTAGCAGCTTTATACTTTCTAAGGTAGGATGGCACGCTTATCTCGTAATCATAAAGCCCGTATTTCCCGTATGTTGACTGGTTAACTGCAGTAACAAACACAATATCTTCTGCATCCAGCTTGTCAAACTGCTTATCATTGTCAATGTCATCGCTTGAATCCCATAACATGCCTGTTATAAAACTGCTGGAATTGGTGCTGTTGATTACTGGAACATTGCTTAGGGTATTTCCAAAGATAGTAAAGGTTGCTGTTTTCTTTGGATTTGTGTTGCTCACAAATGTTCTGTTAATTGAGTCAGCCACGCCTGTCATGTTCAAAAGAGAGTCGATATCATCAAAGTCACTGCTGACATAATCTCCGTCAGTATTCCTGCTCAGCGCCTTGAGACTGTCAAAGCTTACAGTGCTGTCGCTGTCAGCTGCATAAACATTGCTTTCAGAGGTGTTGGTTACATACCATTTAATTAAAGTAAAGCCAGTAGAGTCTTGCAGAGCCAGCTGTCCGGTGACATTCCCGTAGATTATGTTCCATGAGCTTATTGTAAAGCTTCCTGAGGCATTGCCCATAGACACTCCATCATAGGCAGTTATGTTCCAAATCCAGGTTCCTATTGCATCTGAGGCAAAGTTTGAGGAGTTCCATAAGTCACCTGAATTGGATGAGGCATTTTGCCTGTCCATGACCTTTGTTCCGTTATATGCGGTAATAGTGAAATTAACCCAGCCAATGATGTCCTTGTCATCATCAGTGACATTGGCATATATATAGACAACATCGTTTTCAATAGGGGCTGAGGGAACATTGGTTTGCAGGTTTATGGAAGGAGGAGTGTTCATAAGAGTGAAGCATGACCAGTCTGTATTGTTCACATAATTCATGGTATCATTGAACCAGAATCTGGCGCAGGTATAGTTTGCTCGAGTTACATTGATTATTATTTGCTTACTGACATTATAATTAGTGCCACTAATACTAATAATGCTCTCATTAAACAATTTAGGAGCACCATTATCCCTATTAGTTCCATTATGCTCAAGCCAGGCATAACTCAAGCTCATATCATCTGAAATGTTAGCAGTCCAATTAACAACACCATTGACCCTGGTAATGGTGGAAGCATTATTGTAAATGCTTATATTGGTCTGAGGCGCCTGCAAATCCACATACTTGTAATTGATTGCTGTTCCTGAAGTGCTGTTATCGTAAGCGTCATGAGCCACACAACGATAATAATAAACTCCTGATTGTGTCAAGGTCCAAGCATAAGTATTGGCAGTAGTGTTCTGCTTCAAAGTAGAAGGAACAGCATTAGTATCTCCATAAATCTCATAATAAATAGTATCATTATCAGTGTCACCAAGAGCAGCGCACTCCAAACTTATGCTGTCTGTTGTCTGGTTTCCTGATGTTGGTGTTATTGATGCGGGTGTTGTTGGTTCAGTGTTGGCTACCAAAAAGCAGGTTTCACTTGATTCATTTGCATTGCTGTCTGTGTCATTAAACCAGAACCTGGCGCAAACATTCTGGCTTCTTGTGTTCCATGTTATGTTGGTTTCGTTCAAGGTTATGCTAAGAGCATCACCTAAGTCCACTAAGGTGTAATTCCTCCAATCCCCGCTTCCATTCATGCTCAAGTAAGCAAAATCCAAGCCAGCATCATCAGCAAGGTTAATGCCAAAGCTAACATTGCCTCCAAACTTGGTTATTGTTGATGCGTTGTTTGTTGAAGAATTCCAGGTTGTTGATGAAGCAAATAGGGGAAAAAAGGTTAAGAATATGAATAAGGAAACCAAAAATAGCCAGAATGTTTTTTTAATCACAATATCCCCCCAAAACCTGTTTTTGGCTTAAGTTAACTATAAACTATAAAAAATTAACTGATAATCTCATTTCTTAATATCATTTCTTGACTGGAGTCATTCCCTGGACAAGCTTTTTGTCAGGAGCAGCAACTGCTTGCTTTTGTGCTGGTTGCTCTATTTTTTTACCCTCTTCGACTGCTGGCTTTGGTCCTTGAACTCCGACTGCTCCTGCTTCCACTCCAGTTTTCTCCCCTTCATTTTCAGTTCCTGTAACATTTATGGCAGATTCCTCGGAAAGGTGTTTGTGCAGATATTGCCCAAGGTTGAGCCCTTCTGCAAGAATAGGATTCTCCCTGAGAAGGTCCTCGAATGCCTTTGACATGATCTCTGCCTTCTCAATCTTGAACTCAAACTCGCCCCTGAGCTTTCCTTCAGTTTCCTTGAACTTTGAGTCAAGCTTTTTGTAGTATGACTCAACTTCATCCAGCACATCCTTAACCTTTTTATCAAACTTCTCTATTTTTTCAAGCCTGTCCTCAACATCCTTCTTCTTCATGAAAGTGCCTACAGCCACTTCAACCTTATCAGTCTTTGCTGAGAGGTCTTTTATATCTGATTTCAGGTTCTCAAGCTTGTCAGAAAATGCGCTGAATGCCTTGAAGCTTTTCTGGGATTCAGCAAAGACATTCTCAACCCTGTCAGCATGCCTCTCAACCATGGCTGATATCTTCTTAGCTTCCATGATTTCATCCTTGACTTCCTCATTTAACTTGATAACCTGCTCAATACCTCTGAAGACACCCATCTGGTCCCTTATCTTCTTGAGCTGGTCCATGACATTCTTAATCATCTCTTCCTTGGCTTCAAGCATTCCCCTCAAGCCCTCAATCTTTCCGTCCTCTTTCTGCAACTGTATCATGAGCTTGTCAGGATGCACGCTTTCAACCAGGTCAGCTGCCTTGGTAGCCTTAACCTCCAGCAAGCCAAGGGTCCTGTTGGTGTCCATTATCTGCCCCCTGAGCTCACCTATCTGCTCGTTTATTGTTGAAAACCTCTCGCTGGTAGAAGTTCTCATTTCTTTTAAGGATTCTAAAGTTGCCTTTATCTTTGTCAGGTCAACCTGAATGGTAGATATCTGTCCAGAAACAGAAGCGTTTGCAGCAGCAGCTTCTCCCTTTCCCTCTGCAAGAGCTTCTGATGCGCCTTCTTCAGAACCCTCACCAGGCTCTTTTTCTTTCTCTTTTTTTTTGAAGGGCCACATTTTCTTGGTTGTTCTTGATTGCGATTATAGTTACAACTAACTCAGTGATAAAACTGAATTTGCTTTTATATAAAAATAGGGAAGAAAAGTGTCAATAAGGAGCAAAAGCTATTAAGATAAAATGATAACAAAAAAAAACAAAAATAACAATGATAACAATAAAAGGAAATAACAAGTAAATAACAACGCAAAAAATAAAAAGAGATAACAATAACGACAAAAAAATAAAAGAATAAAAATAACAATAACAACAACAATAACCCATGAAATAACCTGTTTTAACCTGATTAACACTTTCTGTCACTATTTTTAAATATGTTTAATCCAAAAACCAAAACAGGGATTCAAGGGTTAGTTTATTGCAGGTGGGCTGATTCATGAAAAAAAGCAGCATTTTACTAATATCACTGATTGTGTTATTGCTCCTTAACTGCACTATTGCTCTTGCAGACGAGATAATAGTGAATTCCAGGGATTGGAAGGACGTGTATTCAGGCATACAATACAGCTACCTTTCAAACATGCAGCCAAAGTTCCTGGTGAGCGAAAGGCACTCAACACTCCTACTGAACGAGATTGTAAAAGAGAATAATCACATTGAAATCTTCAGCTCAAAAAAGAATCCTTTTGTTGTTGGTTACGGCCCCCTCCTGCAAAGCCAGGGATTTGATGCCGAGGAAACTGTTTTTGCTTCACTGAGCATAGAGCTGGCAAAGAAGCTGACAGAAATAAGCAACTTCATAATAATAGATGATTCCTATGGCTACAATGCAATAGCTGTTGCGCCATACGCAATTGTCAGCAAGTCCTATGTTCTCTTCGCAGACAAGAACAACATAGGCGACATACTTAGTTTTCTGGACAGCAGGAATGTTGACAAGATATTGATATACGGCTATGTTGACAGGGAGGTCAGGGAAAGACTAAGCAAATTCAGCCCAGAGATAATAAACGAAGACGGAGACAGATTCGCAAACAATGTTGAGATTGTGAAGAAATACAAGGAAATCAATGACGCAAGGCAGGTTATCCTGAGCAACGGCGAGTTCATAGAGACAGAGATAATGTCAGGTGATGAGCCTGTGCTCTTTGTGGGAGTCCAGAATGTGCCTGAAAAAATAAGAGAATACATCAAGAGCAGCAACATTGAGGTGGGTGTCCTCATAGGAAATGAGCTTGTTGGAACAGCCACAATAGTGAGAAGGGAGACAGGCATAAGCACCTTTGTCAAGTTTGCGCGCTCTGCAAGAAATCCTAGTGGAGCTGTTGCCCAAGTTGAGGGCCTGGACATATTCAGCCTGCCAAAGTATGAGCTAAGCCTGAGCATAGAATCAATAAGGTATAATACGGTTACAAGACAGCTTGAAGTAACTCTAAAGAACAATGTTGAGCAGGCATCCTTCTTCAGAGGCACCTACACCATTACCAGCGGCTCGCAGGTTCAGACAGTAGGTGATACCGAGCCTGTGTTCATCGACGGAAATGACCTCAAGACCGTTGTTTATGAAATAGAGCCAATTCTTGGCGAGGACGAGATAACCGCAAGGGCGTATATTGTCTATGGAGAATCAAAGAACTCCCTTGAAAGGGCAATAGACGCAACAGTAACAGTGAGCAGAATAACGGTTATGGACGAAACCTCAATATCAATAGAGAAGCTGGTTTACAACAAGGGAAAGGGAAGCTTCTATGTGCACATCAAGAACACAGGAAAGGTTGATGTTTATGTTGACACAGAGGTTGTTGACCTTCTCATAATTGACGAGAGAGAAACATTTGGCTCGGAAAACATAATCAAGATATCGCCTGGACAGACAAAGGAATCCATCATCAAGGCAAGCCTCACTGACGAGGACCTTGAAAACAACCAGAAGGTCAGGGTAAGGGCTTACTATGGACAGAGAGAAAATGCTTTGGTGAAGATACTTGAAGGCGAGTTTGAACTGGTTATACAGGAATTTGACATACTAACATACCTGCCAATAGTAATCATACTGATACTCTTACTCCTACTAATACTGGCTATGAGAAAGAAGAAAAAGAAAAAGGAAGAAGCAGGTAAATAATTTTTTATTGGTTTTGGATTCTCATTGATTTTTAATTTTCAGCTGCGTCTTTTTTCTTATTTTTTTATTATCTTTTCAAAGAACTTGCACAATCCTCAAAACAGTTATACTTACATAATATCTATAAAATAGAAAGATTTATATACAAAACAATACTTACATAGTATCTATTGATGGAATTAAGGGAAGGGGCAATAAAGGATATTGAAGATAGTATTCTTAAGTTAGAGGAAAAACACAGCTTAAGCTTTGATGAGGTTCTTTTTATCCTGAAAAAAAGGGAGGAGGACAGGAAAACAAATACAATTCCCCTCTCAATATTCAACAACAAATCGCTTTCTGCTCTTGAAGCCATAACAAAATACCTCAGGGAAAATCTGAATCTCAGCTATAAAGAGATAGCTGCCCTGCTCAACAGAAATTACAATCCAATCAGGATAACCTACCATAATTCCAGGAAAAAGATGCCCAAGCCATTGGATGTTTCCTGCGAGCAAAGAATTCCCCTTGAAATCTTCAGGAACAGAGTGCTGAGTGTTCTTGAGAATATCACGTGTTATCTCAGGCTGGAAATGGGTCTAAACTATCACCAGATTGCAGTCCTGCTCAGAAGAGATGACAGGACAATCTGGACCGTATACAACAGATCTCTGAAAAAAAGAAAATGGAAATAAATGAAGTGAATAAGAAAGTGAATAAGAAAAAGGCAGTTTTGCTTGTAATATTAATACTTCTATGCTTATCAACATATTCAATAGTCTATGCCAACCAGCCAATAGCTCCAACAGGCATTGCCAATGTTTCAATCGAGGCTCCAGTGCAGGCAGAGGGCTATGTGCTAAACACTTCTGGCGGAACAATAACCAACGCGGACATAAATGCAACAACACAGAACTTTAGATGGAAAGGATTCGTTGGAAACATAAGCGGGAAGATGGCGCTCATGGACGGCTCATTTAGCGCTTTGTTCTCATGGGACATTGTAACAGTGAGTGGAGAGATATACGCCACAAGAAGCCCGTCTGTGATTGACTGGAGCACCATAGCATGCGCAGACAACTCAATGATTGAAACAGAGCAAACCGCCCTGAACATAACAACTTCAAAGGAGGACAGCATCAACAACACCTTCAGCGCTTCAACACACAGCCAGTTCTATGTTGGCTCAGTCAAGATGTCTGCCAACACCTGCCGCGCAATCACGCTGAATGTCAACAACACCAAGCAAAGCACGGACTTCCAGGAGGTTCTTCTGAAAGACAGCTCCAGCATTGTGTATGCATCCCTGCTCGAGAACTCAACATACGGCTTCAACAACCAGAGCTATGATTTCCAGATGATTGTTGCAGAGAATGCCCTCGAAGGAGCGCAGTCAAACACTGCCTATTACTTTTACGTTGAACTAGTGTAAGAATAAAAACAAACATAAGAATGGGAACAAACAAGAAAAAACAAAGAAGAGAA
>CAYGWL010000165.1:0-2647 GCA_964353575.1 uncultured Methanosarcinales archaeon
AATTATAAGGTTTCAATAAACCACATTCTTAAGTTCATTTCAAAGGTTGATTCAAGGCTTAAGCTTTACATAGAAGAGGTTGTAATCCAGGCTCAGATAAAGAAGGGCTCAAAGCTTTATGACCACGGCATATCCATCGGACAGGCAGCTGAACTGCTTGGCATATCGCAGTGGGAGTTGATGAACTATGTCGGAAAAACAGGCATAATTGACAGGTTTCCAAGCCCTGATGTTAAAAAAAGACTGGCAGTTGTGAAGGAGTTGTTTGACCTAAAATGAAAGCATTGGTTTTTGATGCAGGACCCATAATAAGCTTGACCATGAACAACCTTCTTTGGATTCTTGAGCCTTTGAAGCAGCGTTTCAAGGGAAATTTTTACATGACTGAAACAGTCAAGGCAGAGCTTGTTGACAAGCCTCTTTCAACAAAGCGCTTTGAGTTTGAGGCATTGCAGGTCATGCAGCACATAAAGGATGGTGTTTTTGAGGTCTTACCAAACCCTGATAATACCACAGAGCTTCTTAACCTTGCCAACAACTCCTTCAAGGCAAAAGGAGAGTTGATAAAGATAAGCCACTTTGGCGAGATGAGTTCCGTTGCCCTTGCTCTGCAGCTCAAGTCTGATGCACTTGTTGTTGATGAAAGAACAACCAGGGAGCTCATAGAGACTCCTAACAATGTCAGGAACATAATGAAGAGCAAGCTTCACACAAAGATATTTGTTAATAATGATAATATGAATGAATTAAAGGATTGCATAAAGAACATCAAGGTCATAAGGTCTTCTGAACTGGTGTATGCTGCCTACAAGCTCAACCTCCTGGACAAATACATTGACGGAGCAACAAAGGCAAGGCTGCTTGACTCAGTGCTCTGGGGAGTCAAGCTTGACGGCTGCGCAATATCAAAGGACGAGATAGAGCAGGTAAAGTCTTTAGAGGCTTAATCATTATCCTTGATTAGCTATTGTTTCTGTAACCTTCTGAAAAGAAATATTTAAATTGCTAAGTTAATCTCCTTTTAGTATGGACCTAAGCACTGCTCGGATAGAAACAGTATATCAACAAATGCTTGATTATTGGAGGCAATTTGATGGAATATGGTCCAGAAAGCGAACACCGCTTGATTATTGGAAACAATTTAGTGAGATATGGTCCAGAAAGCAAAATAGGACTCCTCCAATTCTTGCATTGACCAATGTAGAAAATCAAAAAGCTGGTGCAAAAGCTGTTTTAACTGAGAGAGTTGACGCTGCTTTAATGAATACGGAGTTTTATCCGAAAAGACCTTCTGAAAAAGAACTTAATTTAGTCATTATGAAATACTTAACTATTGGTTATGCAGGTTGCTGTTATATTCCGCATGAACACATAATCTTAATTAACAGGAAAAATCACATAGGAATATTGGATTTAGCAGAGGAAACAATACATTCAGTAGCCAATATCTCGGAAAACTTCGTTTTTGTACCTCGTGAATCGTTCAAATACTTCAATGGTTGTGTTCCTAACCTCGGACAAGAAATTTCAGAAGTCATTGAATTAACGTTTCCTAGTTCACAAAATGAGTTGTACATTATGCCAGGTGAGTTCTTTGTTCCTTTTGGCATTATGTATCTTTTACCAGACTTATATTTTCCACATGATTTTGGAAAACATTTCATAAACATGAAAAACAAAGTTGAACATATGAAATCTCAAAATAATGCCGAGGACTTGGACTTTGATACACAAGAACAAGTCCGTGATTTAATTTCGCATTTACCTGTGCTTGCAGGAGAAGTAATAGTAAAGCTTTACAAAGGAGATGTTGAAGCACTGCTAAAGGAACATCCTCAGCTTCCGCACTTGAAGGGGCAGCAAGTGTGGACTCAATATTGTGAACCCATTTTAACTCACGGAAAACTATAACTTCCTATGCCTTTCAGAGGCTTAGCTCATTGACAATTTCTATTCTCTTGAACTCCTTGTCTTCCATGTAGCGGTTGGTTTCAAGTATAGAAAAGCCGGTTCTTTGTGATACCTCCATAAGTTTAGGTATTTCAGGAAATATTTTTAATTTTGAAACATCATAAATCTTGAACCACTTATTTCTTCCTTCCTTTATTTCTGTTTTTAGTTTTCCTTTCACATTAAATGCCTTAACAAGTATATGATAATGAGTATAAGCCAGTTTTTTCTTTTCAAAGGTTTTCACAATAAACAATCCCTTTACCTCAAACTCAGCTTTCAAGCCTGTTTCTTCATCAAGCTCGTGAGCCATTGTTTCTGTAAGGTTTCTTCCTGCCTCAATCCTTCCGCCAATGAATCCCCAGTAGCCATACAGTGGTTCTCTTAATCTCTCTTGAAGCAGGATCTTGTCACCATTCATTGGAATTATAAGCACACAAAAGATAGGCACTTGCTTTTCTTTGCCTGTCTCTCCATCAACCATGCCTGCCTTCTGCCTTCCCTTGAGTGTTAGCTCGTATTTGTTGTTAACACTCTTTACCAATCCCTCTACCTCCAGCGCTTTAAGATGATAAGCAAACTTGTTAGAATCAACGTTCTTATCCCATAGCTCTGAGAAGCTGAGCCCTGGCTTGTGGATTAATTTCAGCAGTATACTTTCCTTTATGTCCCCCATAAGACGGAGAAAGCAGTGGTG
>CAYGWL010000166.1:0-7214 GCA_964353575.1 uncultured Methanosarcinales archaeon
TAAGACAATGCCTTCATCCACGCAGGAGCATTTTCCATTGGGAATACAGCGCCTGAAAGAAAGAACATGGGCATAATCATGAAGTTCATTATCATCTGAAATCCCTCCATGCTTGTGAGCTTTGCAGCAATCGCCAAGCCAATGGAGACAAATGTGAAAGATACCAGCAACATGAAGAGAAAAGCCATTAGCAGAGAGAGCATGTTCAGGCTGCTCAAAGGCAGGGCATTGATTACAATAGATATTACAAGGATTAGCGCCCCATTAAGGAGTGATATTGTTGCGCTTCCAATAATTTTTCCCATAACAATGCTCATCCTTGATACAGGCGCTACAAGTATCTCCTTTAAAAAACCGAACTGCCTGTCCCAGATAACAGATATGCCTGAAAATGTTGAGTTAAACAAAAGCGACATGCCTATAATGCCGGGAACCATATAGGTGAGATAGCTAACATTCACTCCAGGCATTTTGACGCTTGAGTTCAAGCCAACACCCATGATTGCAAGCCATATGAAGGGCATTGCTATGTTGCTTATAACCCTTGACCTTGCCCTAGTGAATCTCTTCATCTCCCTTAGCCATATTGTGAATATTGTCTGAAGTTCCATGTCAGCCATGCCTCATCTTCCTTCTCATGCGCATCTTATCCATGCCATTTGCCTTTTCTTCCCTGATTCTCCTGCCTGTATAGTGTATGAAAACGTCTTCCAAGCTGGGCCTTTTCAGGGAAATTGAGTTCATGACAATGTTGTTCTTATGGGCAAGCTCGCAAAGCTTTGGCATGTTCCTGCTGCTGTTGTCAAGCATAACAATGAGCTGGTCTTCAAATGGCTTTACTCCCTTGACATAGCTCTCCTTGTGCAGGAGTTTGCTCATTTTCTCAGTGTCAGAAACATCCATGGTTGCTACATCTCCTCCAAGCACATCCTTCAATTTCTCCTGGGTGTCCATGGCTATTATTCTGCCATTGTCAATTATTGCAACTCGGCTGCACAGGAAATCTGCCTCCTCCATGTAATGAGTGGTTAGGATTATGGTTATGCCGTGCTTTTTGTTAAGGTTTTTTATGTATTCCCACAATCTTCTCCTTGTCTGCGGGTCTAGTCCAAGAGTGGGCTCATCAAGGAAGAGAACCTTTGGATGATGCATCAAACCTCGTGCAATCTCAAGCCTTCTCTTCATGCCTCCAGAATATGTCTTAACAAGCGAATCTGCCTTGTCCTGAAGTTCAACAAGCTGCAGAACTTCATCCATCCTTTCTTTCCTTAAGTCCTTTTCCATGCCATAAAGCCTGCCGTGAAAATCAAGGTTTTCTCTTCCTGTTAATTCATCGTCAAGGCTTGGGTCCTGGAAAACTATGCCAATGGACTTCCTTACCAAATCCTTTTCCTTGACAACATCATAGCCCCATACCTTTGCAGAACCAGAGCTTGGATTAAGCATGGTAGATAGCATAAAGATAGTGGTTGTCTTTCCAGCGCCATTAGGGCCAAGCAAGCCGAATATCTCTGCCTTTTTTATGTTTAATGAGATTCCATCTACAGCAATGAAACCATTGAATTTCTTTACCAAGTCAGTAACTTGGATTGCGTAGTTCTTGTCCTCAACCATTTGCTGAACGATTTAGTAGGGGGTATTTAAATCTTGCTTTTAACTAGTTTGAACTGGTTTGCGAAGAACTCAGAAGAAAGATTGAAGAAAAAATGTTAAAAAAAAGAAAACATTTATATACAATTTAAATCTAAAAAAAACTATAAAAAATAGGGTGAATGAATGGATAAAAAGGGACAGATAACCATGTTCATAATCATGGGCTTGGTAATTGTTTTTGCTTTTGGATTCTTAATTTATGTAAGGAATATTGGGGTTGGAACAACTCCTGCAATAGATGTGAGGAGTGTTGCGCTCTCTGGCCAGAAGGCATCTCTTGAATCCAAGATAAACTTCTGCATTGAGCAGAAAACAAAAGAGGCAATTGACCTTTTCGGCTTGAAGCAGAGCTCTGAAAAGCTCATAAAGGATTATGTTGAATCAAAGCTTATTGAATGCATTGATTTTGGATTGTTTGAAAGCCAGGAATTGACAATACAGCGCAGCAGCGGCTTTGCAAGCGTTGACATAACAGAAAAGGCAGTTCTTGTTGATGTCTATTTTCCAATAACAATAATAAAAGGTGATGTGCAGGAGGAGCTCTCAAGATATAATTTCTATCTGCCCAGAATCCAGCAGGCAAGCCTTTCATTCGACTCAGATAATGCCTTGAAGAATGATGTAACCATTGTAACAAAGGATGGTGATGCTGAACTATTTATCCCTAAAGGAGCACTTGTCACAAAGGACGGACAGCCATTCAGCAGAATTGAGTTCAAGATTGTTGATAGGAATTTTGATGGTCTGAGCAATGGCGTTGTTATAGGAAGCACTGCCTATAAAGGAACAGACGGGGTCCAGTTTGACCCTTGGGCAATGCTCAAGATAAACTATGAAAAACAGGACATACCTCCAGGAGTTTCTGAGAAAGACCTTGTCTTGATGTGGTATGACAAGGAAAGGGATTTGTGGAAAGCAGTGCCAACAAGGGTTGACACAGAAAACAACCAAGTTGTTGCCAGCATATCCCACTTCACGCCTGTTGCAATAGGCGGCGATGTTTGCAAGCTTGCAGGCTTCAACAAACAAGTGATCTATTCAGGAATAATATTCAAGGAAGAGTGCAGGGATTGCAAATCAGCAACAGCAGGAAGCATATATTTCACAGACTCAGGAATTGTCTCTCTCCCGGACTCTGAAGGAGAGCACTTTGGAGATGGCTGTGTTGGGCCAAAGGACTGGGATAAGGATGATGCAGGAGATGACTGCGATTGCCCTGAGCATCTTATTGAGGACATAAGCCTTCCTGAGGGATACGCTGACGGCGATGGAATAAAAAAAGGAAGCTGTGTTTACACTCCAAAAATCCCTGATGACCCTGACACGCTTGAAAATGAAAGAGAGGATGAGAGCTGCACTTATGAACTTGCAACACCACCAACTTATGGATACAACAGCATGGGTGATGTTGGAGGCAAGGGCGATTTCTTTTTCACAGTTTTCCCAAAAGGAGATGGCTGCGTTGCTGTTGATGATGAAGGCGGTGTTAGTGTTGATGTTGATGTAATAAGCCCATCAGGAGATTCTGCTTCATGGACATTAAATGGTATAAGCGGGAGCAGTGCAGCGATACGGGGAAGCGAGCCGAACGAGCTTCATGCAGAAGTCTCCAATAGCAATGATGCCTGCGCAGAAGTTGTTGCTGTAATAACCTTCACCGGCTTTGGAGCCCTGCCTGATTGTGAGAAAGGCGCCTGGATAGAAAAGAATTGTCATTGTGGTTATACTAATGTTGATATTACGCCAGAACAAGATGAACCAGAGAAAAAACTATTCTGCTGCGACAAAGGCGCTTACCCAGGTGTTGTTGTTGAAGACCAAGAAGATTGCAAGGCAACTGCTGAGAATCAGTGCCTGGAATCAGGGCAAGAAGGTATAGTAAGCAAGGACATGATAGGATGCTTCTGCGGGGAGGAGCAATATGTTGGATCAGATGAGCACAATTACTGCTGTTCAGACGGCTTGAGCTCAGAGCCCTGCCAGGAATTATGCAGCTTTGACTTTCCTGATGATGTTCTGGAAGAATTTAATATTCCGCCAACAGGGCATGCAATAAGGGACATAACAGGAGCAGGAACAACAGACACCCGGCTTTATGAGGGCTCATGCGGTGATCCTATTGAAAATTTTCAAATTGTCAAAATAATAGTAGGCTTATGCACTCAAACTACTGCGCCAGTAGATTTGGATAACTTATGCGAATTTATAAATGCTCAAAAAATTATTGAAATGATTGCTTCTGAGACAGCCTTTGCAGATTGGTGCAATAAAAACCGCCAGATATGCAACTGGTTTATGGGTTCAGCAAACACATACGTACGTAATAACCCATCAATATCAAGTCCCCAATTCAATTGTCCATGGACCTGCTGCAAGAGGATTTCAGAACCATGCTCAGGAAACTGTATGTGCGCAGGTGGTGAGATGCCTTTGACTTATATATGCCCGAATGAAAATGAGTTCTGCTGCGTAGGAGGGTGCGACACGGCTATGACTGGAACCTGCTCAGAACACGGAGGAGAATGTTGCGAAGAGGGTTACACATGCGAACTTGGGCACTTTGTGAGATCTGGAGAAACCTGTGGAGGATTTGATTGCTGTGAACAGGGATTCTGCAAAACAGAGTTGCCATCAGTGAACTCAGAGACATGCGGAGCCAAAAGTCACGTGTGCTGCGAATATGGGTGTGCGGAAGGAGCAGTATCTTATGACTTTATCTGTGTAGACAAAGAATCTGGCAGGGATTGCTGTGATAAATGTAAAGGATTAATAGATGTACTAATTGAACGCTTCATTAACTGGATATCTTCCATATTCGGATAAAACAAAACGGATAAAAGCAGAATTAAGATTCTTGACGGAACATGTTAATAACATCGTAAAGTGCTGTGGACAGGTTCTGGGTTTCGCAAGTGGGTATTCCCAAGCTTTCTGCCCTTTTCAAAGCATCAGGGGTTCCTGAGAAGCCAATGAACCTTGCTTCTCCCTTGTCCACCCGTTCTTTAACATAGCCATAAACTTTTTCTGCAGGGCCGGTATACGGGCTTCCAGGAGCTCCTAAATTCAGATCCATGGCATAAACATCATACTCTGAACTTCTAGCAAGTTCCATCATCTCTTCCAGAGTCTCAACAAAGGTACCTTCGCATCTTTCAAACTTTAAAAGGTTTTTGATAGCGTCTGTTACCGGATAATTATGGCTTCCAATGAATATTCTTGGTCTTTTTTCCTCAGGCATGTTCAATGAGTTAATCAGAATTTGTTTAAAAAGATTTGCACAATTCAGCCCTTTCCCTTATATCTTCCCCTTGCCTCAACTGTTTCCAGTCTCTTAAGAACTTCCTCATGGCTTTTGCATGCGTTTTTGTAACCTTTAATTGCACTATCAAAGCACCTTTTCCATATTGTGTGGTGCTTTGACTCCAGTGCCTGCCTTAAAAGATGCAGGTCAACTGCCTTGTCCTCTGCTTTTGCGGAAAAGAAGCTAAGCCCGAAATCAATGAAGTAAATCCTGTTCTTGTCTTTTTCATTTACAATCATGTTGGAAGTGGTTAAGTCGCCGTGAATAATGTCCTTTTCATGCAATATTCCTATCTTCTGCCCTACTTCATAAGAGAACTTTTCACAATTCTTGCTGTTCAAGACATCTCTTAACTTTTTTCCTTTGATGTTTTCCATAACTATTTTGTTTGTTTTATCAGAAAAGTCAATAAGCTTTGGAATTGGAAAATTTATTTTCTCCAAAGTCTGGAACACCTTTGCCTCTCTCTTTGTCCTGAACTTTCTAAGGGATTCATCTATTTGCTTTAGCCTGTATTTCTTGCTGATTCTGTCCTTGACTATTTTACCGTTATCTTGGTATATTATTGCCTCTGCTCCTTCTGCTATGCGTTCCATACGCTTCTGGAATGATTGTTAGTATTTATTGTTTTTGATATTTTGTTATTATGAGCTCAGTACTTAGAAAAATTAATAAAAACAGAGAATTACTTGAACTCAACCTTCTTTGCCCTTATGCCTTTCGTCTGGGCATGGCTCTTCTTGCACTCCGAGCACTCATACCTCAGGTCTGTCTTCTTTGACTGCTTCTTTCCAGTCATCTTCCACTTGGTCATGGCAGGCTTGGAGTAACGGCCCATACTACCCATCCCTCTGGCGCTTCCCCTCTTCCTTGCCCTGTATTTTGAGCCATACTTCATGCTGGAAGCAGCATGCTTCTTTGACTGCATTACCTTGTGCGTGGTATGCTTCTTGCAGTAAGGGCAATACCTTTTCTTAGTCTTGGGCAGCTTCATAAGATGAAACGAATAAGAAGTAATATTTAAAGCTTTTTAATATAGGAACCGTTAAATTCCTGTTAAATGCAATCGAAAGAAAGCCTCCTTTATGTTCTACTTATCTTCAATTAGACCAGTAAGGTAATCTTCCACTACAATATCAAGATAATCTTCAAAAGGACCCATTAATACTTCGTCAACTTCTTCTGGATCAGCTAACATAGAATATCCGCACTTAAAACCAGCTTCTTTTAATGCTCTTTCAAGCTCTTCTTGAGATAAGAAATAATTGTTCATAGAATCATTGCCTTCCATAACATTTGCCGTTCTTGAATCATAATCTAAAGATATTTGATTCAATAATGTTGGATCTGTGACCTTTGCGAATGGATTTTTATTCTGAATTAAATGATCAACCTGATGGTGTTTCCATGGTTTTATTGATTTGCATGCAATTGCTCCAATTCCATAATAGTCCATTGGATATCCAAATTCATAACCTGCATGCCATCTAAGAACAACTAAATGTTCTGGTCCCATTTCTGGGACAAGACCAACAAATCCAAGCAATTCGCCATCAATTTTCTTTCTAAAGTGTGCTTTTGATGAACAATTCTGAGCAAGATAACTTACTAATAAAGATTCTCTTCTTCCATCATAAGATATTTCATTTCCCTTTATATCTAACTTCATATTCAAAAGTAAAATGCTGGTTTTTATAAAGTTATCTATTCTTAAGTAGTATATTAATATGGAGGCTTTCTTTCGACTTCTTTGGATTTCTTTGAAACCCTCGACCACGTTGCGCTCTCGCCTATCGGCTCGGGGAAACTAACAATTATTAAGCGAGATAAATATCCTTTTAATAGTATATAAATTGAATGGAGATCTCTAAAGAACATACGCTAACTGCTTATTTCCTCTGCCCTGCCCTTTCTTATGAGAATTTCAGCGATTTCAGAAGGCAGGGTTGATATGTCCTCTTCCTCAAAGGGTCCATAAACCTCAAGCTCTTTTCCAAGAAATCTTGGCACCGAGTGTATGAATCTTATGACTTTTATGCTGTCCTCTTTTTTCTCATCCTCTTTCTCATCCTCTTTCTCTTCCTCTTGCTCCATTCCCAAGCGTGCTTCCTGTGCCTGGCTTAGGGGCTCTTTTCCTTCTTGCTCTTCCGCAAGCCCATTTTTTTGCATGACCTCTTCCCTAACCAATGCATTGGGTTTCTTAAAGCCCTCCTCCTGCGCTTCAATGGCTGAGAAAGTAATCTGCCTGTGCCTGTCCAAG
>CAYGWL010000167.1:0-4166 GCA_964353575.1 uncultured Methanosarcinales archaeon
TGTTAATTGTGTTGTTTCCTCCTCCGCCGGCACCAACAACCTTTATGGTTGCCTTATGCAGGGATAAGAGCTCCTCAAGCTCTGCATCAACAACATTTATACTCTTAACAGGCTGTCCTGTTTTATCAACCCGCACATCAGCCATTATTACACCTCTAAAGTAGCTCTAACACTTTTTTATTATGCAAGCTAATATTTAAACTTTTGTGTTTTCCTCGCCCTTTTTCTCCTCTTGCTTGAACTCCACCTTCTTTATGTCGGGAACGAGCTTTTTAACCTCTTCCTCGAACAAAGATTTTACCTTATCATTGATTTCTTCCTTAACAATAATCTCAGCATTGCCATCAAGTATATCAGCGCTGAACTCCTTTAAACCAAGCCTTAGTCTTACAATGGCTTCCAGCTTTTCCTTGAGGTCGATAACTATTCTTTTTATGCTAACATCATAGTCAAGCTCCTTTCCTGCCAGCGGATGGTTAAAATCAACTATGGTTCTGCCGCCGCTAACAGCCTTGACAACACCAAAGATTCCGTCAACATTAACCTGCAAACCAGGCATGGGCCTTATTTCCTCCTTCAAAAACTTTGAAGTGGAGATAAGCTGTATCATCTTGGGATTCTTCTTTCCAAAGCCGTGCTCTGGAGTTATGTGAATGCTGTAGGTATTTTCTACCTCCTTGCCAATAATGCTGTCATCAATGCCTTTGATAACATTTGCCTGGCCAACACAAATCACAATGGGCTTGTAAGATGCATTCTCGTCAAAGATATTATTAGCCTTAGCAACTTCTTGGCTGGTTGTGTCAAATATTATATTATCTACCTTAGCAGTGTACTCTATCTCAACAAAATCTTTTTCCTTTACCTTTTCCTTCTCCATTAAAACCACCGGAGAACTCTGTCCAAAGAAAAAGAAATTTGAAGTGTTTATAAAGGTTTCTATACTCTGTTAATATTAATTAAGATTAATAAAAACAAAAAGAACAATAACAATAAAAAAAATAAAAATCAATAAACCGGATATGGAGAGCTTGAGTCAGTAAACTCTATGCTCTTGACGCTGCTCAAGTCATCAATCTTGTTTATTCTCAGCAAGCCAGGCGACTTTGTGTAGAGCAGTTCTTCTATATATAAGCTCCTCTCAACCATTGCGCTGTAATAGTATTCTGCCTGTCCTTTTGAGTGGTCTATTATGCCTCTTAATTCTATGTCATCCTTGGTTATCTTGAAGACCATGGCACCATTGTATGCTTCAGATGCCACACCAGAGCACATTTCTCCTAAGCACTTGTAGGTGTAGCTGTAAGCAGGTATAACCAAGAGCTCTTTCTCCTTTGAGAAGAGGAATGCCTTGTGCTCGTACTCTGCTGTTGACTGGGCATATTGTCCTTCTGTAACGAACTTCGCTACTTCTTTAGGATTCTCAAAGTCGCTCACATCAAACAATGATATTTTCAGCCCTTGGGTTCTTCCTTGCTCTGTTGCTTCTCTGCCTATGCCTATTATGGTGTTCTCATCATAAGGATGCAGGTATCTTGAGAACCCAGGTATCTTCAGCTTTCCAAGCTCCTTGATATCTCTCGGATTGCTCAGGTCTATGACAAAGAAAGGGTCTACCTGCCTGAAGGTAACCATGTAGAGCTTGTCTCCAATAAACCTTGTTGAGTATATGCTCTCTCCCTCTGCCATCCCCTTTAGGCTATCAAGCATGTTGAGGTTTTCATCCAATGCAAAAACATTGTTTGTTGACTTTGTATCCTCCTCGCCAAACTGAGACCATCTTGCACTTAGTGTTGTGGCTATCCTCAGCACATTGCCATCTTCGTCAAGCGAGAACTGGTTCATTATGTATCCAGGAACCTTTCCATTTGCCTTTATAGCGATTTCTCCTTCATCAACACCTATCTTGTTTATGACTGTGAACTCAAAATATTCATACTTCTCAAGCTCCTGTTTCAATCTCTGTTCAGCTTCATCTGAGAGCTTCTGCTGCTCGTCCTCACTGAGATAGCTAATGTAAGACTGTATGATTTGCATTATCTTTGATTCCTTCTCGCTCTGGGAGAGCACTTCATTGTCTGTTTGCTTAATTTTCTCAACTAATGCCTTGTCAGAATCTGTTAGCTTGTCTTCCATCAATTCAACAATGATTTTACTCTGAAGCTCGTATTCATTAACATATTCAGTGTATGTTATGTAGATGTTTTTTTCAGACATGTACATGTTCTGGCTGTATTCAACTGCTATTGTCTTTGAATTAACATCCTCTTCAGGATTTGTTATGCTTATTGCGTGTATGTTGGCAAACTGTGGATTGTCATAAGGGAAGTTGTAGTAATAGATGTCTGTGACAGGCATTGAGCGCTTCTCAGTTCCCTCAATGATGAGTGGTGTTGGAAGAACTGTCCTGTATTCAGGCGTTGATGTTGTAACAAAGTACACATAGTCATCAATCATCCTTGCCTGGAAGTAATTGCCCTCAAACTTGTATTCCTTAACAAGCTCTGGATTTTCCTTATCGCTTATGTCATAGATGTTGAAGTATGTCATGCCCTGCCTTGGCGTGAAATCAATCTCTTTGAAGAAATCAATATTGTAGTAATTGCCGAAAACAGCCAAATGATTGCCATTGACAAAAAGGCTTGATGGCTGATTGTCAAACTTGATTTTTGAAACTATTTCAGCATCTTCTCCAGGATAAGCCTTTATTATGTAGAGAGTGTTCCCTGAGACTGTGTAGATGTAGTTTCCGTCTGTCTTTATTATGTCTGCTTCATCAACATTAATGAGTTGGTTGTTTGTTGGTGAAAAATCTCTGGATTCAGTAGCTCCACCAGCTCCACCAGATGATTCAGCAGATGCTCCAGCAGTCGGAGCCTGTTTGGACACACTTGTGGATACATCCATTCCAAAACTAGCTATTAAACTTTCTCCCAATAAACCTCCACCATAATATCTGCCATAAGAAGCACTGTATTCGCTTTTCTTAACAAAGTCCTGGAATTCCTCAACCGAACTGAAAGAGTTTGCCTTTATGGCTTCTCCAGGGTCAAACACGGTTATTGGCTCATAGCTTCCTACTCCAGGGGCTACGGGAGCATTCGGTTTTATGAAGCCGTTCAATAACACAACTGCAAGCGCTAAAACAGCAATAAGCGCAATTATTGCCATTATGTTAAGCTCTGATTTTTTCATTTTCTTATCCTCCGCATAATTTTAATGAAGTTTTTATGATGCTTCAAAAGTATATTATCAATAACAATCATAAACCTGCCCGTATATATATGTTTTGTTAAGACTTTAAAGTGGTTTGAAGTCTTGGCTTGAAAATGCTTAGAATTTTAGCTTATTGATTTTCAGCTTATTGATACATGCCCATGAACTGCATTTCCTTCACATTAAGCCGCATTGCCCTTCTGGATTCGTAAGCAAGCAATGGAGCTGTATTCTCAAATATAATGCGCTGTCCTGTGTCAACCTTTCCTCCTGGAATATACAGGCTCTTTGTGCCCTTGTGTCTTGGAATGCCTGGCTTGTAGAGCTCTGTTGAGGTTACTCCCTGGAATGCAGCAGCAGCAATTGCAAGCGCGATTTCATTAGGCCTGCCTCTGTATCTCTTTGCGCTTTCTCTTGAAACATGCAGGTGCCCTCCAATTTCCAGCTGTGTGTCAAACTTGGTGCCGAATTCTGCAAGTGCTTGTGCAGCGTCGCCCTGAGAAGGCGCGTCATGGACTACAAGAGTTTCCAAAGGAGGGAAACGATATGTGCCGTCTACTGCTTCTCCAAGAGTAAGTGTAATAGCATTTGACCTTGCATCTCTTTCGTCAAAAAGCGCCCTGTCTGAAAGGTTAACATGGTCGAGATACCATCTTAGGATTTCATGAGGATTTATGCCTGTTTGTCCAAGTGTCAGATAGCTGTGATTGCTGCCAACACCTGTGAAAACTGTTTTGAAAGGTGATTTTTCTGCCAGCATCTCTATTTCAGGCAGATAATAGTCAGCAAGCATTCTTAACAAGTCACCCATGTTTTCTCTTGGTCCTTCAAGATTAAAGCCAAGAACCCATGCTACTTGCTCAATCATTTCATCAAGGTTTCTTGGCTGGGAAATCACTCTTTGCATGACAGACTTCATCACATCAAATGGTGAGCTCCTTCTGGATTCT
>CAYGWL010000168.1:0-6064 GCA_964353575.1 uncultured Methanosarcinales archaeon
GCAGTGTCTATTATGGAGACAAGGCTTTCCACCTCAGGGCTTGTTCCTATTACTTCATTTCCTATCTCTGCATTTCCATTATTTGACTCTGTTGCGCCTTGTTCTGCCTGCAATGGGCTTTCAGACGGGCTTTGTGTTTGCTGGGCGGATATTTCGCTTGGAGTTGCATTTTCTCCTCCGGTTCCGCTTGCCTTCTCCAGCTGGATACTTATGGTTGCGCCCTCTCCTACGTATTTGGTTTCAAAGTATGATGCGTATGCGTCCTTTTTCGCAAATATCCTGTAATCTCCCTTGAAAACGCTGTATGACACCTTTCCTGAAGAATCTGTTTTCTTTTCTTCTCCCTCAAGCAGAACCCTTACTCCTTCAAGTGGAATGTTTGTTCCTGCTTCTGTTACTATGATGTCAACAGGATATTTGTCCTCTACATAAACTGTAACAGTCTGGGTAATCTGGTTTCCCTTGCTGTCTGTTGCAGTTAATACTGTATTGTATATTCCAAGTTCAGCGTATGAATGGCTTACGCTTTTTCCAGTTACAGAATCGCTGCTATCTCCGAAGTCCCAGGTGTAGCTTATGTCTCCAATGCCTCCTAATGAGTATGCTGTGAATTTAATAGAGCCGCCCTTGATAATCTTTGAGTTCTCTATTGTTATTGATGCTGAGAGCGTGTTTGTGACGCTGAAGCTTGCGGTTATTGTTTTTATGGCTCCATTGTAGTTGAGGATGCCCTCCATGGTGTATGTTCCAGGATAGTAAGCAAAGTCAATATTATCAACAACAGGGAATGGTCCGGAGTATTTTCTCGTTATTGTGGTGCTCCTTGGCGTTGTTACAAGCAGCGTTACCTCAGAGCCGTATGGTGATGTTATCCAGTATACGCCTCCTTCTCCGAGTGTGAGCGTCTCCTTGTTAAGGATTATGCTGAAGTTTCTCTTTGTGTCTATGTAGAATGTCTTTGTAGAGCTGGTGTTTGAGTTTCCTGCTGCATCAAAGCATGTCACACTCCATTTGTATGTTCCGTTTTCCAGATTGCTTAGTGTCACTGTTTTGACAATGTTATTCTCCACGCTCATTCCGCTTTCCTTGACATCATTGTTTGCAGTGAGGCTGCACACAAGGTATGAGGCAAGGTTGTCCACTGCAGTGAAATTAAGGCTTATGCAGTCTGTTAAGCTCAGGATAGGGTCACTGCTTTTCAGCTCTACTCTTGGCGGCTCTGTGTCTATGACAAAGAAGTTTGTGCTGCTCTTCCTTGTATTATTCAGCTCGTCATTGCAGCTTACGCTCCAGTTGTGCCTTCCCTGGGAAAGACTTATGTTTCTGCTGGCTATTGTTTCCTGCCCATCCAGAACAGCCATGTCCTCTTTAACCCCATCGTCAACCTTGAGGCTGCACCAAACATCAAGGCTCTTGTTATATGAAACTATAAACCTGAAATCTATTTCAGTGCCTTCCTTGTATATATCTCCGTTAGGCCTGATTAGATCAATGCTCAAGCCAGTGCCTGTTGACGGAGTCAGGGTTATTACTATTTCAAACTCCTGCGTTGAGAGATGGGGAGTTATCCAGCTTATTTCGTCAATCAAGCCGTTATTGTTTGTGTCATAGAATCTGACATTGAATGAATCCTGATATGTGACATCAATGCTTTCCCCGTCCATGTTCCAGTAGAGGTGTATGTTCTCCTTTTCAGTTTCCATGATATCTGTGTAAGCAAAAACCTCTCTGTATTCATATTCTCCTGAGTATTCCTCACCGCTTGATACCACAACCTCCTTTTTCCATTCATCATCATTTTCAACAACTATCTCCTCTGTTTTCTGTGGTGCCTCTGTTTCAAAACTTATTATGTACTGCTCCTGCCCCATTCCTTCTACTTTATCAGTTATTACAAGGTCAGCGCCATCCATTTCAACACTTGCCTGGTTGCCTGAATCAGATTCAGCAACATCAACATTGCTTATCTTTTCAGGTATGTTGACCAGCAGCTCAACATCTGCCGTTTCATAATCATGATTCTCTATGTTTACGCTCTTGGACCATTTCACTGGCTCTCCTACCTTTATTGGCTCGTGTTCTGCAATTCCCTCTTCTGCAATTTCTGCAAATGGATTCTGTGTCTGGTTCTCTCCAAGCAAGCTTTCATTGCCTTGTGCGGCTGCATATGCTTCCTGCTCTTGAGCAGTGTTCAATTGTGCTGCTGAATCATCCAGTGCGCTTTCTTCACTTTGTTCATTTGCTGTTTCATATGCCTGGTCTTCTGGCTTTTCATATGTTCCTTCATACTTTGTTTCTCCATTGCCTTCTTCATCAAGCCCTTGTTCAATAGAATCCAATGCAAGGTCTTCGTTGCCAACATTGCCAATCTTGAAGTGCGTGTCTGTTTTCAGTATAAGCCCCATGTAGTAGGTTGCAGCTCTTATGACATAAATGCCGTCTTTTATGTTTCTTGGAAGGGGCAGTGGATAATTAAGAGGATATCCTTTGTCTTTTGGAATCTTGATGTAGTGCTGGAATCCGTCGTAAACAAAGGAGAGCTCAACATCTGACTGCTCAGGCGCGTTTATCTTCAGCCACACATCCTCCTGTGCAGTGTATTGCTTTTTGCTTGTGTCTATGCTGAAGCTCATGCCAGGCAGCTCATTCAGAAGCACATACCTCAGGTCCTCGGGATTTATTATGGTTCTGCCATAAAGGTATTGTAGGTATTCATTATTCGCGTCCTGGCTTTGGTTAATTTTGCAGCCTGTTATTGGAGTGTTATAGCATCTGCCATCCTCGCAATAGTCCCTTGTGCACTCATTGTTGTCCCAGCAGTCCTTGTTGGCGCAAAGGTTAATGACTGGCTCGTCTTCATTGTCGTCTGTGTCTTCGTCTGTGTTTTCATCTGTGTTGTTTGTGTTTTCCTCTGGCTCCTGTGTTTCATTGCCAGGATTTTGGTTGTTTGGATATGTTTCTTCATTTTCTCCTGTATTATCTCCAGTATCGCCTGTGTCTTCTGTATCGCCTGTGTCTCCTGTGTTTTCTTGATCATCTCCTGTATCTCCGGTGTCTTCTGTGTTCCCTGTGTCTCCTGTGTCTTCTGAGTCTCCTGCATTCTCTCCATTGCTGTTTTCGTTGTTTTGCTCGTCTGTGTTTTCCTGGCTATCACCTGCTTCTCCTGTATCGCCTGTGTCTCCTGTGTCTTCTGAATTACCTGTATTCTCCTGATTGCTGCTGGTGTCTGTGGCTGAACTGCTTTCAGAGCTGCTAGTCTCCTGGCTTTCAGTCCCGCTTGAAGCTGTGTCAGCAACAATTCCATCTTGTGAAAAGCCCATCCGCATTGTAAGGAATATGAATAGGACTAATACAACTGCCAAAACTGCTTTCTTGCTTTTGTTATTGTTTCTTACTTTCATGTTTCTTGCTCACTATGCTGTCCCTTATTCTTTGGAGCTCTGAAACAAGGCTTTCCTGGCTTTTCTTGCTGATATTCTCAGAGATTTCCTTTCTCAGCTTGTTGAGCTGGTATGCCATTGGGTCCTTTTGCCTGACCCAGTTCTGCCTTATTATGCTCCTCACAGCCTCGCTCACATCAAGAAAATGCTCCTTCTTGGAAGCCTCTTTCAGCTCCTCTATTAATGATGCAGGCAGCCTTACGGATATCATGCGTTTAGCCATTCTTTCCGCTCCTTAGGTATTCTCTTATGAATTCCCTGACAACCTCTGACCTGCTGCTGTAAATGTTGGAATCTACCAAAGAATCTATCCATGAAACAATCTCATCAGGCAGTCTGACATTTAGAATGTGTATGTCTTTCTTGCTCATCCCTTTTTTTGGCGGCATGTGTATGTAAGTTATACGTATTACGTGTGTATTATATTATGCCCAAGAAGTATTTAAATATAGGGCTAAAAAGTGATACATTGTATAATAATCAAGATGCACGCATGCTGGTTTTAAATTGATTTATGATATTTGTATGCTTAGTGTATTATGCTTGTATTATCTTTGATATATTATGAATGTTATTTTTGATATCTTATTAATGATTTTTATGTTTTGTATTACTTATGTATTACATATGTATTATTATTGATTGAGCAGTGTGATGTTTGTGCTTTATGTGTGCTATAATTATGATTCAGCACAATACCCAAAAGCAAGCAAAAAGCTTATATACTCCTGTTTTCTTTTCATGTGGCAGTAGGTATGAAAAAATGAGGTGGAGAATTTCTGGTAGTCCGGAGAGAACTTCGCAGAAAAAAGAGGATGCTAGCGAGGATGAGATAGCAGAATGCCTCGCCAGAAGCATAGGCTATGTTGAATCCGGAGACATAAGCGCTGCCAGAATAGAATACGAAAGGGCATACAGGATTCTTCCAAGCATTGACAAGAACAAGCAGTTCAGGCTGGCTCCTGATATGAGGGCTCTTTATGAGGCACTGTATCTTCAAGACCACAAGAACGCCATCTATACATCAATAAAGGGAAGCAAGGAGAACCTTAATAAGCTCTACCAGGAGATTGCTGACGTCTACAAAAAAACAAGGGATGCCTACTATGATTTCTTGCTCCAGGAGAGGGAGTTTAATGTGCTCATAGAAGAGATGAAAAAACATAAGAAGACAATAGAGTCAACAAAGCAGGAACTTTCAGAGGAGCTTAAGCAGGTCAAGACTTACAGCGAAAGGCTTATTCTTGAAAAGATGAAGTTCATCAATGAAAGGGAAGGCTATGAAGATGTATTGATGAATGTTCAGAAGGAATTCAACAAGCTGGAGAAGGATTTAGGAATAGCTGACATAAAAAGCCAGGTGGGCTCATTCGCTCCAGGAGCTTCAGGAGCTTCAGGAACATCAAAGGAGATGGTAACGCAGCTCATGAGCCAGCTTAGCCAGCTTCTTGAAAAAGGCGACAAGGCAGCAGCACTCAATTCATACGAGTCCCTGAGGGAGCAGTACAAGAGTCTGAGCCAGCAGGACAAGCAGGAGCTTTACCAAAGGCTCATGCAGTTACAGGACAAGTTCTGAAGATTTCAGTTAAGTTAACTTTGCTGAGTTGAGACGCTTCCGGTCAGTATAACTGACTTTTTATTTCTCTCCCCTTGAAAAGATAGGAGAGGGAAATAAAAACCCTAACATGTCAGAAATCGTAAACGATTTCTGAGCACACTTAGAAACGCGAAGCGTTTCTGGTGCACCAGAAATTCGCTTAGCGAATTTCTTAGTGTGCTCAGGAACCTTTGGTTCCTGACATGGTTAGGGCGGAAGCGTCTCAAAGATTACATGCACTTAAGTTTTAAAATTACTCCAGTTCCACGTAGAAATAGTATGCTGTTGTGGTGGTGTCTCCTGAGTGCCCGTTCTCTCCCACCAGCATCTGGAAGTCCATTGTGATATTTGAGAATCCTGTTTGATCATTTTCTATTAATGCAGTGTAGATTGCCTTGTTGTTTGTTTTATCATACAGCAAAACTTCCTCGAATAGTCCTGCAGTGGGTTCATCTGTTGCATTATACAGCCTTACAGCTGGGCAGGCATTTGTTGCGTTAGAGCCATTAATCAAGTTAGTGCCAACGTAAAAAGATTCATGCGTTAGATTTATTCTGAATGTTTCATTAACTCCGTCAGCATCATGAGCATCAAGCCCAAGGCTTTGCTCAAGCTCTGTGAGTGAGGTGTATGCTTCCGGAATATCATCTGAATAATTGAAGCACATTATGTTCCCGCTGCTGAATGAGAGCGTGCTTGTTGCTGCATAAACCTCTCCTTCAGGGTTTGCAGCGCTCCAGTCATATAGAGTATAATTGGAGGCATCATCAAGGGTTATTGTTCCGCTTACATTTCCGTAATAGCCCTGCCAGGTCTGTGTAAGTGTTGTTCCTGCAATATTTAACTGTGTTACATTACCTGCTATGGCATTGAGGGTAGCAGCGCTCTGAGGAGCTCTCCTCGTGGAATTTATTATGCTTATCTGCGTTGGTCCTTCTGGCAGTGTTTCGCTCAATACTATGCTTAGGTTAAGCATTGCTATGAAGAGTGTTAAAAATAAAATTATCAAAATCTTTTTTTCTTCTCT
>CAYGWL010000169.1:0-4175 GCA_964353575.1 uncultured Methanosarcinales archaeon
GATTTTTGATGAATATGTCAGGGAGGGGATAATCAAGAGATCAAGCCAGGCATTCAAAATAAAACTGTTTCTTGAGAAGGCAGAAAACAGCCTCCAGATTGCAAAACATCACAAAGAGATAAAGCCGTCCCAAGACCAGCCAAAAAAGCTGCACTGGGATTACTGGGCAATCATAATATCATATTATTCCATGCTTTACGCAGCAAAGGCAGCCATATTGTCCAAGGGCTATGAAGTGAAAACCCATGACTCTGCACAGATTGCCTTAGGACATTTATTAATTCCTGATGAAATTGAAAAAGAGGACTTAGAACTACTCAACCAAGCCTACAAAATATTTGAGGACGAGTACATAAAATATTTTGAAGATGCAAAAAAGGAAAGCCACATCGCCAGATACGCAGCAATAAAGACTTACACCCAAAGAAGATTAGACGAAATATTCAGTAATGCAACCAAATTCATCGCAAAAATAAGTTTAATTCTGAGTGATTGATACAACCTTCATATCTTCCCAGAACTAATACTGCATTTTGGGCGCCTACACCAAAGGCATTACTCAAAGCATAAGGAAGCAAATCTGGCACATCCAGAGATTTACCCATAACATGGATTACACCACTGCATTCAGGGTCAAGATTTTGAGGAGTCAGGTTTAATGTGGGATGCAACCTTTTCTCTTGAAGCTGTATTAGGGTTATTGCTGCCTCAATAGTGCCAGAAGCACCCATTAAATGACCGAGCAGTGATTTGGTAGAGTTAACATAAATTTTTGGAGCATGATCTCCAAAAACCTCCTTTATAGCCCTAATTTCATTAGCATCATTTAGCTGTGTTGATGTTCCATGGGTGTTGATATAACCTATCTGATGTGGGATAAGACCCGCATCTTTAATAGCATTTTTCATTGCGAGAACAGGCCCTTCTAAAGTAGGAGCAGTGGATTCTCCACTTGCATCATTTGTCATGGCAAAACCCAGGATTTCACCATAGATTTTTGCTCCTCTCTCCAAAGCAGATTCAAGTTCTTCAAGCACCAGCATAGTGGAGCCTTCTCCAGGTAAAAAGCCGCATCTATCAATTGCAAAGGGCCTGCTTGCTTCTTCTGGCTTGCCATCATAATTCGCAATTGCCATTCCTCTGACAAAACCAGTCAAAGGCATGCCATTTGACGCAAACTCAGAACCTCCTGCAACACCCATATCCAGATACCCGTCTCTAATAGCCCTGAACAAATAGCCTGTTGAGCTGGAGCCAGAAGCGCATGCATGAACTATGGCTGGGGTATCGCCCATAAATGAAAACCCGCTTGCAATTACAGCTGATAATCTGTCAGTTAATAAATTTGGAACCATTCTCGGAGAAATTTTGCCTTCGCCTTTTATTGCGTAAATACTGTATGCTGCTAATATGCTTGTTAAGGGTCCTAATGCTGTTGCAGCTACAGCGCCCCGCCTTGATTTATCTTGGTAATGTGAATCTAGCACCTCTGGATATTCATGTCCAAAAGCATCAATAATTGCCTCATACGCAGAAGAAATCCCGATTATGACATATGGATCCAAGACTTTCAATTCCTTCTTTGGGTTTTTAAAGATTCTCCCTGCATTTTCAAAAATATGCCTGAGTTGTTCTGAAGAATCCGCAGTAACTGGGTAAGCAGCCGCTCTCGGGAACATTGCAGCAGCTTTCAAAGCAACAGCAGTGGATGGAAAATTAATATCTTCCAGCGTAATCTTTTCTATTCCAAGCGAATTAATTTTTCCTGTTTCATCTCCAAAACAACTTGTTATATAACCTAAAATAAGTGTGAGAGCATTTTCTCTTATGTCTTCAATAAGGGAATCTTTGAAAAAATCGCCTGGCATGGCTGTGACCCCTGATTTTCCCTCAAATATGTTGTTTATTAGTGCTTGCAGGTCTGTTCCTGTTTTTCCTGCTAAAGGATTTGCCACTCCTATTCCAGTAACCACAACCCTTTTTTTACTAATTTTTATTACCCCTGGTTTTTTACATATCTCTCCTTTGTTTTATTTATAAATATTATGTAAAACTAGAAAACGACATAAATAATGAATTAAATAGTATGTCGTTGTCAAGAATCAAAGATTCTTGAGCATGCTCAGAAACTCTACGAGTTTCTGACATTTCAATTTAGTAGCTGAGATTATATAAGCAACTAATAATGTCAGCTACTAAACTTTCGGAATCTTTACGGTTTTTTCCCAGCAAAGCTTAATAAAAACAAAGGAACCTTGCCGGAGTTACGCAGTCAGCATTCTCTAAACTAAAAGGAAAAATAAGGAATGTTAAACTCAGAAAATCTGTTTAACGAAAAAGTTCATCTATTCTTTCAGAATATTCTTGTTTTATGTAGTCCCTTCTAAGCTTTTCTGTTGCTGTGAGCTCAAACCCCT
The DNA here is from genome assembly GCA_964353575.1 of uncultured Methanosarcinales archaeon. Lineage (GTDB taxonomy): Archaea > Nanobdellota > Nanobdellia > Woesearchaeales > CAYGWL01 > CAYGWL01. The sequence goes on from CAYGWL010000169.1 coordinate 2,418, forward strand.
GCCTGAGCTCCTGGCCTATTATGGCTATTGTAGTTGGCTGTTCCAGTTTCGTGAAGCCCTTTTCTGGTGAAACAAGCGCCCCTACCTCTTTTTTAATTAATTCCTTTATTCCGCTGTCTTTTGAAAGAACAAGGTTTGCAGGATCGTCATCAGGATATTGTATGCCGTGTTCTTTGGCGTATTGCCTTAAATTTCCCCATTCAGGAAATATAAGGGCTCCAACAAATTTCTGGTCTGCTCCCAAAAGCATGACATCCTGAACATATTTGCTGGTGCAGATTGCATCTTCAATTGGCTGCGGTATGACCCATTCGCCGTTTACGAGTTTGAAATCATCACCCACTCTTCCCAGCACTTTGAGGTTGCCATCATAAGTCATTAAGCCAAAGTCTCCTGTGTTGAACCATTTCAGCTGGTTTCCATCAGCTGAGAGAGAAAGCACCCTGCTTGTTAGTTCTGGACTTGTGTAGCCCTTCATTATCTGTGGTCCTCGGACATAAATTACTCCCTTTTCTCCTATCGGAACTTCATTGAGGTATTCATCAACTATCTTTATCTCTGTTCCTGGAATGGGCTTTCCTGCTGTGTAAAGCGTTCCTCCAAATGACCTCAGGGTTACTAATGGAGCTGCCTCTGTCATTCCATAGCCTTCCAGCACATTAACGCTGGCAGCATCAAGGAAATCCTCAACATGTTGAGGCAGATGACCTCCTCCGAAAATAGCTCCTTTAAGATTTCCTCCAAGCATCTTCCTGAATGTGGAGAATATTAGCATTTCTGCTATCATGTATGAAGCATGGTTTAATGAGAGAGTTTGCCTTAGTGATTTCATCCTGCTTAATTTACCCTCATCCCTTCTTGTTCCTGGATATCTTCCGTTTCTTGTGTTCAATGCCTTTTTGTATTCAATTGCCTTTTCAAGGGTATTTTCCAATATTTCATCCAGAGGATGCCTTTGCTTCCTTATCTTCTTCATGGCACGCTCATATGCAGCCATCCAAACCCTTGGCACTGATGCAAAGAATGTTGGATTTTCAAGCCCCATGTCTTCCAAGGCGTCCTTTGAATTTGTGTAGGACAATGCGCCCCCAATAGCAAGAACAACGTAATCTATAACTCTTTCAAAGAGATGCCATGGAGGCAGTAAGCTCAGCGCCCTGTCATTCTCATTTAGTTCGAGAATCGGAGGGGCAACATCAAATATGTGAGCGAAGTTTGAATGGGTGATTATCGTGCCCTTTGGAATGCCTTGTGTTCCTGATGTGTAAACAACGGTGGATACATCATTTGGTGATACCTTTTTTGCTGCTTCAAGGAAGCTTTTGCTTCCCTTGCCAAGCAGCGCCTTGCCCTCGTGAATAACGTCCTCAAGCGAGCAAACACCTTTTCTTGGCTTGAATTCTTTTTCTATAACAACCATGGTCCTTACATGAGGGAACTTCTCTTCAATTACATCATAAAGCTTGTTAAGAGTCTTTTCATTCTCAAATATTATAGCGCTTGGTTCAGAATCCTCAATTATTTTCTCAAGCTGGGGCAGAGGAGCCTCTGTGTCTCTTGGAACATCAGGAGCGCCTATGCCCTGCAGGGCAAGGTTAATCGGAATCCATTCAGGACGATTGTCGCAGATAACTCCAACTTTGTCTCCTTTTCTAACGCCAAAGCTCATGAGTCCGGTTCCTATTTGCAGAACCTGGTCATAAACTTCTTGATAAGTAACTCCGTGGAACTTCTTGGTTTTCCTGTCTTTTATCCTTT
>CAYGWL010000170.1:0-4486 GCA_964353575.1 uncultured Methanosarcinales archaeon
AGAGGAGACTCAAGAAAATATTGAACTACGAAATAATTTGAGGTGGATGAATGGAAACAGGAAAACAAAAGATGTACCTAAAACCAGAGACAATACTCAGGTTTTTTATGGGAGTGGATGATGAGATTGACACGCTAATAAAATGCAAGGGCAGCGAGATAGAACTGGTAACTTACGACCATGACCTCTATGAAGCCCTTGGAAGCCTAAAGGAATACGACAGCCTGGATGTAAGGAAGCTCATAAAGTTCTTTGAGGTTGTTGACATAATTTCATACAGAAAGAACACAGGAAAGGAAAAACCAATCCTGACCCATGAAAGGGTTGACCAATTAAGAAAGCTTGCATTGAGCAAGGAGGAGAAGGAACAAGAGGGTAAATAATAAAATAAATGATGATATTAATAAAATTGCTAAGGATATAATTAATAATTAAAAAATTAATAAGTGAAATATAAATAATAAAAATAACAAAAAAGCAATTTAAAAAAATAAAAACAACAAAAATAAAAAAAACAAAAAAGTAACAAAAAAAATTAAAAAACAAAAAATAACAGAAACAAGAACAATAAAAAAAATAAAAACAAAAATAAAAAACAATAACAATCAACAAATTCACAACATCATATTTATCAATAGGGGGTCTGAGTTTTAAGAACACCTCTTTTTCTCAGACCCCCTTTGATAACCCTGAAAATGCTGAGAAAAGAAATATACAAAAGAGAAATGAAGAGGGAGAAACCTGTTTTGGTAGTGAGCGCTTTCATAAAAAAAGGTGGCAAGTACTTTGTTGTTAATAGCACTAAACTGGGCTTTTGGAGGGTTCCTGGAGGGAGGGTTGACTTTGGCGAAAAGGTTGAAGATACGCTAAAGCGGGAAATGAAAGAAGAGCTTAATGTTGATGTAAAGATAAACAAGTTTTTGGGTTATGGACAGGATTATGTTGAAGTGCTGTCTATTAACAAAAAAATTTACAGGTTCATTGTTTATTTTGAATGCGAAATTATTGGAGGAGAATTCAGACTGATACCAGAAGAAGCAACAGAGTACAAATGGCTAACAATAAGCGAAATAAAAAGATTAAAGCCCTTAGAGCCGGGCATGAAAGAATTGTTTGAAAAATTCAAGATTAAATAATCAAAAAATAACAAAAAAAACAATAAAAAAATAATAAAACAAAATAAATTTTGGGGGTTGATAAAATGGCAAAAATAATTGGAATTGACCTTGGGACATCAAACTCAGCTGCAGCTTTACTTGAGGCAGGAAAACCCAAGATAATACCGAGCGCAGAAGGAGTTACCCAGTATGGAAAGGCGTTCCCGTCAGTTGTTGCATTCACAAAAGACGGGCAGAAGCTGGTTGGGGAGCCAGCAAGAAGGCAGGCAGTTAGCAATCCTGAAGCAACAATAACCGCATTCAAGAGGAAGATGGGAACAAAGCACAAATACAGGATAATGGGAAAGGAATACACTCCCCAAGAGATGTCCGCTTTCCTGCTGCAGAAGATAAAGAAGGATGCAGAGGAATTTCTCGGCGAGGAAGTGAAGCAGGCAGTAATAACCTGCCCTGCATATTTTGATGACAACCAGAGGCAGGCAACAAAAGATGCTGGAACAATAGCCGGACTTGATGTTGTGAGGATAATAAACGAGCCAACAGCCGCATGCCTTGCCTACGGACTGGACAAGGCAGAAAAAGAGCACACAGTAATGGTGTTTGATTTTGGCGGAGGAACACTTGATGTAACAATAATGGAATTCGGGCAGGGAGTTTTTGAAGTAAAGTCAACATGCGGAGACACACAGCTTGGAGGAACAGATATGGATGGTGTGCTTGTTGATTTCCTGGCAAAGGAATTCAAGGCAAAGGAGGGCATGGACTTAACAAAAGACAGCGTTGCAATGCAGCGCCTAAGAGAAGCAGCGGAAAAGGCAAAGATTGAGCTCTCAACAGTCCCTGAAACAGAAATAAATCTTCCATACATAACCGCAACAAAGGACGGGCCAAAGCACTTTACATATAAACTTACAAAGGCAAAGCTTGAGCAATTGATTGAGCCAATAATCGAGAAGTGCAGAAAGCCCATGGAAACATCTGTAAAGGACGCAAAGCTTGATGTTAAGGACATTGACAAGATAATCCTTGTTGGAGGACCAACAAGGATGCCTATTGTGAGAAAATTTGTTGAAAAATACATAGGAAAAAAGGCAGAGCGTGGAGTTGACCCAATGGAGTGCGTTGCAGTGGGCGCAGCAATACAAGGAGGAGTGTTAGCAGGAGAATTAAAGGATGTTCTATTATTGGATGTAACTCCACTGTCCTTAGGCATTGAAACTTTAGGAGGAGTATTCACAAAACTAATAGAGAAGAACACAACCGTACCAACAAAGAAATCGCAGGTATTCAGCACTGCTTCTGACAATCAACCAGCAGTAAGCATAAGAGTTTTCCAGGGTGAAAGACCAATGGCAAATGACAACAAAATGCTTGGACAGTTTGACCTTGTAGGAATACCTCCTGCACCAAGAGGCATACCACAGATAGAAGTAAGCTTTGACATTGATGCTAACGGAATAGTCAATGTTGCAGCAAAAGACCTTGGAACAGGAAAGCAGCAGTCAATAAGCATAACAGCAACACAGAAGCTTAGCGACGATGAGATAGAAAGAATGAGGAAAGAGGCAGAAGCCCATGCGGATGAGGACAAGAAAAGGAAAGAGTCAGCAGAAATCATAAACCAGGCAGACACACTGATTTACACAACTGAGAAGATGTTCAAGGAACTCAAGGGAAAGGTCAAGGATGAGAAGCTGGATGAGATAAAGGAGAAGATAGACGAGCTAAAGGAGCTTATGAAAGAGGAGAAGAAGGACACTGAAAACATAAAGGAGAAGATTGAGGAAATCAACACCTTTGTGCATGAAGCATCAACAGAACTCTACAGAAGGGTGGCAGAGGAGCAGGAAAAGGCAAGGGCTCAGAGAGAGAAACCGGAAGAGGCAGAAGGAAGAGAAGATGAAGAAGGAGCAGAAGAAGGAGGAGAAGAGGAAAGGAGAGATGAAAAGGAAGAGAAAAAGACTCGCAAAAGGCGAGAGAAAGTAGTTGATGCTGAATATGAGGTTGAAAAGGAAGGGGAAGAGAAAGAAGGAGAAAAGAGTGAAAAAAAGAAGAAAAGATAAATAAGAGAAAAAATAGAAAAAAATAGAGAAGGAGGAAAGATAAAAAAAAGAGGAGGATAATAAAAGAAATTTTTAAGGTGTTTGGGGGTGTTTTGATATGGTAAAAAATGGTGTTAAAGCAATAATTTGGGATTTTGATGACACTATTGTAAAGAGTTTGGAAATGGGACTTAGAAAAAAAAGAAAGATAGTTGAGATTATCACAGGCAGGAATGCTGATGAATTTCCAGCACTTAGAAACCTGGAAAGCCACATCCCTGAATTCAGGAAATGGAAAATATGGAAGGATTTTTACGCCAACACTTTGGGTCTTACACAAGAACAAGTGGAGGAAGTTGGAAGGCTTTGGGAAGACCCAAAACTGGATGAAACACTCATAGAAATGTATGAAGGCATTAACCAAGTAATAATCACCCTGAAAGGATATCCTCAAGGCATTTTTTCTACGAATGCAAAAGAAATCATAAGAAGGTCTCTGGAAGAAGCTCACTTGCTGGAGCACTTTGATTGCATAGTGGGTTATGAGGAATCAGGCAAATCAAAACCAGCTCCGGATGGCTTGATGGTGTGCATAGAAAAACTAACTGGATCAGAGCCAGGAAGCTATGTTTATATCGGAGACCATAAAAGCGATGCTGAAGCAGCTGCTAATGCAAACAAGCATTTTGAGCAGAACGCTTTGGACATGAGGATTGTAGCAATAGCTGCTTTGTATGGTTTTCCATTTGAAGATTACAGCAAATGGAAGAATAAGCCAAATGAAGTGGCAAGAAAGCCCATGGACATAGTTGATGCTGTAAAAAGGCTCGAACTAGGTTATGCAACAACAAATGGTGGTGTGGTTGTCCAGAATTAAGCTGCCCACAAAAGAGGAGTGCATCAAGATACTTGAAGAGAACAATGTTCCTAAAAACATAATTGAACACTGCAGGGCAGTCAACAAGGTGGCTGTTTTTCTTGCAAAAAAACTCAGGGAGAAAGGAGTCAGTATAAACATTGAGCTTGTTGACAGGGCTTCATTGCTTCATGACCTTGACAGGGTAAAAAGCAAAGACCACAATCATGGTTATATCACTGAAGAAATGTTGGCAAAAAAAGATTATGCTGAGCTTGGCAGAGCCATTGTTGGACACAGGTTCACAAAGGTGCTTGACAAAAACCTCACTTGGGAGGAAAAGATAATCAATTATGCTGATAAAAGGGTGAGGGAAAAGAACGTTGTTTCATTAAGGGAAAGATTTGATGACCTCATAAAAAGGCACAAAGTAAAGCCGGAAGAAAGAAACCATGAAGCTGAGAAAGCAT
>CAYGWL010000171.1:0-2495 GCA_964353575.1 uncultured Methanosarcinales archaeon
AGCATCAGAAGTTTATAAAGCCCAGTGTTCTCACAACCTGGTATGCTATTCCCAGCACAAATGCCATTATTAATATTGCCAGCAGAATCCTGTTTTCCTTGACGAGATACTCTGGCTTCCGATTGCCTTTTTTCTTCGCATTTCTGAACATGAGCACTATTAATATGCCCTCAACTCCTCCAACTAATGCCCCTGCTACTGAAAGTATCTGTATGAAGCCACCTATTCCAAGGAGGAATATCACCAGGGGGATAATGCATGTCAGCACCCATGCACTTCCTTTCTTCAGCTTGTAGTCATACTCATACATCTCCTTTAAGGCAAGCCCGAGTGTAAGGAAGCTTGTGCTCATGGCAAATATTCCAAACAATACACCGAAAGTCTCCATCCTTGAGCCAAGAACCTGCAGGCAGTCAGGAGCCAAAGCAGTTACTTCTTTGCAAACACCTATTATTGCTGTTGAGAAGAGCATGTATATGAGCATCACAATAAACCCGCCAAAGAGTATGGCCTTCTTCAGGGATTTCCTGTCTTTACCAAGCTCCTCCTTCATCTCTGGAATAGCAACAGATCCCAAGTATGCAAAGAATATCACTCCATAAGGATAGATTATGTTCCTGGAGATGCTTATGCCTGGTTTGATGCTGAAGCCAGGGGAGAATATTGCCACTCCGCTCACCAGCACTATTATGCATACTATAATTCCCACCAAGAGGAGCTCAGACTTTTCTATTGCCTTCAATCCAGAGTAAATGAGCAGGGCAACAACAAAGAAATAGGCAAGCCCGTAAACAATGTTGCTGGCTACAGGAAGATTTGATATGGAAAAAAGCTTTGCCAATTCATTGCTTACTCCAATAAGGTAGGCGGTCAGGGCACTGTAAATGCCAAAGACCATGGTCAATGTCATGATCTTTTTGCCTGCTTTTCCAAGGTATTTTTCAGCATAGCCAGTAAGCTGATGATTTCCCCTTGTCCTTAAAACAATCTCTCCAAGCAGGAGATTGAGGAGGATTATTACAAAGCCAATAAGAACAATCTCTATGAGCCCAATTACAAGTCCTGCCTTTGCAACAACATAAGGCATTCCAAGAACACCAGCACCAATGGTGGTGCCCATCAATGTAGCTACCGCTTCCCAAAACCTCTTTTTTTCCATAGAATACAAAACTGGTTTAGTTAGTATTTATAGTTTTTTGTTTTCAGTGCAGTCTTTTTGTTAACTCTGTCATTTTCTCTATTGCCTTTTTACACTCATCCAGTTTCTTCTTATCCTCAAGAACTTCGCCTCTTTCCTCGCCTTTAAGAAGAACTTGGCCCACTACCTTCATACCGACCTTTTCAACTTCACAAGCAACCAACTTCATGGGTTCTTCTCCCATATGCCCTGAGCCTGATACTACAAAGATGCAGCAAGGTTTTTCTTTGAAGAGTTTTGGAACACTTGTGTCTGGCTTTATTCCAGTTGCTCTATACCCGTGGCATTCTTTAAAATGGTGAGGTGTTGTTAATCTTTCAATGAAGCACAGAAACTCTGAGGGCAGGGAGAAATATCTGGGAAAAGAGAATACTATGCCCTCAGCTTTCTTCATTTTTTCTATAATCTGATTGAAGTCGTCCTCCAGATGACATTTCCCGTGCTGACATTTTCCACAGAAATCACAAAACTTTATTTCTTTATCTGCCAACTCAATAATATCATAGTCTACTTTTACAGAATCAAGGGTTTTTTTAGCAACCAAGTAACTATTTCCGCCCTTTCTTTGTGATCCGATTATCGCCAGAATCTTCATTTTGAACTATATGGATGGGGACACTGGGACTTTCACAGAACCCGTTTCTGTGAACGAGTTCTAATTTGAACCCAGACTCAGTGGTTTCTTCATCTTGGCTTCAGAGCTCCATTACTGGAGCCACTTGTGCTAGCCAGGTTACACCATGTCCCCTTAAGGCGGGAAGAATCAAAATCCCTATTTAAATATTACCATTTGAGCTTGTCGCCTATTCTGATGTTGTTATCTCCAATGATTCCAAGAGGCAGCTCTATAACATATTTCGCCATTTTTTTGCTCTTGTAAAACGTGAAGGGTTTAAAGTCTCTTTTTATGTCAACAACCCTTTTGTTTCCGTCTAAAAAAACAACATCAATAGGAAAGAAAACAAAGAACATATGCAACGCTATTCTTCTTTCTTTATTAAAAACAAATATCAGCACGTGGGGCTTTGAAAACATCAATCCCCTCGCTTTTGACACCATTCCCCTGCAAAGCTTAAAGTTTTTAGTCAAAATCTTATTCTTTGTGATATTCTCTAACATCTTGCTTTTCATTATACTATGGTATATAAAAGTTTTTATACATCTATATCCAAACACAGTTTTATGGAAAAAGGCGATATTGCTATCAGGGACGCCTTTGCGAAGATAAAGCAGGACATGGACGAGCATTCCAGCAAGATTTCTAAGCTTTCCTCGCAGAGCAAGAATATGGATAATT
>CAYGWL010000172.1:0-6890 GCA_964353575.1 uncultured Methanosarcinales archaeon
TGAACCTTTACTCTAAGTTCGCTCATCTCCTCGCTCAGGCTCTCAACATACTCCCAAGGCACTATGTGGTCCTGCATCTTCCTCATGAACACCCCAAAAAAGCCCTCAATACCCATCCTCCTGAGAAGGCTCTTTGTTCCAACATCAACCGCGACAATGCAGAATTTGTTTTCAACCTTGCCAAGAAGCACGTCATTAACCCTTATTATTCTTACACCATCAACATCTATGAGCTGCCTGTCGAAGAGATGGCTTACAAGGAACTCTTTGCCATTTTCAACTTCAAGATTAAGCTTGTCCCCAGGAAGATTAAGGTAAATATCAATATCAATTTTCTGGTCATCTGTCACATCCTTCAGCTCCTTGACACAGTTCCATGGCGTTTTCTTCCTTAATTTCCTGTCATCAAGGTATATCAAATGAGAAATCTCAGCATATTTGTCCCCATCAACAAATACCAAATCCTTGAGAGAACCAAGCAGTTTTCCACTAACATCAATTACCGGCCTTCCTTGCATGTGGCTGAAAAACACCATTTCTATCACCAAATAAGTCTGTTTTCCGAAACACTAAGGATATTTATAGTTTTGCTTTTGTTGAATAAGCAATATTTATTAACTATCTCAGAAAAATTTGTTGTAAGGCAATAACTATGAAAGAAAGAATTCAAAAGATAATATCGAGCTGCGGATACTGCTCAAGGAGAAGGGCAGAAGAACTTATAGCTGAGGGAAGAGTTCTAGTAAATGGAAAGAAAGCAGCCATAGGGCAGTCAGCTGAATACGCCAAAGACATTATCTGTGTTGATGGCAAGAGATTGCTGAAACCAAAAAAACTTTACTTTGCCCTGAACAAGCCGCAGGGATATGAAACAACGCTGAAAAGCGAGACAGGAAAGCCAACTGTGATATCATTGATAAGGACAAGGGAGAGAATTATGCCTGTTGGAAGGCTTGATGTTGACAGCAAAGGACTTCTCTTGCTCACCAATGATGGAGAATTCTCAAACAGGATAATGCACCCAAGATACCCAATAGACAAGGTATACTGGGTTAAGGTCAGGGGAGAGATTCCCCTACCCAAGGTTGAGCAGCTGCGGAATGGCGTGGAGCTTGAGGAAGGAGTTACCTTTCCTTGTAAAGTTAAGGTAATAAGAAAAAGCGGAGGCATTACTATCATATCAATGACCCTGCACGAAGGAAGAAAGAGGCAGATAAGAAGGATGATTGAGGCAATTGGCTTCAAGGTACTGGAGCTTGTAAGGACGCGCATAGGCCCTATAACCCTACGGGGACTTAAGGAAGGAAACTGCAGGGAACTCAAGAAAAGTGAGCTGAAGAAAATAAAGAAGACGGTTGGGCTAACCTGACCTGCGCGTTTTTCTTTTCATTAAGCAACCATTCATGCGTAAAGTTTAAATACTACTTATTAACTATAGTTAATTAACTATGGTTAAATACAATCCTCAGGAGATAGAGGTGTGGTATGTGCTGCCAGCCATAAGAAGGGAGCTAGCCATGGCTATGATTGAAAGCGGGGTTATGCAAAAGAAGATTGCAAAGATACTTGGAGTAACAGAGGCATCGGTATCGCATTATTCAATGGACAGAAGGGGAAAGCGCGTGAAATTTCCAAAAAGCATTAAAGAGGAAATAAAAAAATCGGCAAAAATAATTTTACAGGACCAATACAAGCTGGTTGATGAAGTGCAGAGGATCTGCAGGATGATAAAGAAGCAAAAAGAGCTGTGCAGGATTCATCAGCAGTTTGAAAAATCGCACATGAAGTGCAACATCTGTTTTGCAAAATCTTAGCATGAAAAAAATGAAAATATATATGGATAATGGTGCAACAACGCAGGTAAGCAAAGAAGTAGTCAGAGCCATGAACAAATACTTCACTGAGGTTTATGGCAATGCCTCCTCTTTGCACAAGTTCGGGAGAGAAGCAAAGGAGGCGCTTGAGGAATCAAGAAGAACAATAGCCAAGGCAATAAATGCCGAGCCAGAAGAAATAATATTCACCTCAGGAGGAACAGAAAGCGACAATCTTGCCATTAAGGGCGTTGCTTATGCTAATAAAAACAAGGGAAATCACATAATAACAAGCAAGATAGAGCATCCTGCTGTCCTAAGCACCCTCAAGGAACTGGGAAGAGAGGGATTCATGGTTAGCTATATTAATGTTGACAGGGAAGGTTTTGTTGATTTGAAGGAATTGGAGAAAAACATAACAGATAAAACAATACTAATAACAATAATGCATGCCAATAATGAAATTGGTACAATAGAGCCCATTGATAAAATTGCTGAAATTGCAAAAAAACACAACATAGTTTTCCACTCAGACGCTGTCCAGAGCTTCACAAAGGTGCCTATAGATGTTAAGAAAATTGGTTTGGACTTGATGAGCTTTTCTGGCCACAAGATTCACGGACCAAAGGGAGTTGGAGCGCTTTACGTGAAGAAAGGAACAGCACTAAACAAGCAGGCATTTGGTGGGCGACATGAATTCAATTTAAGGGCGGGAACAGAGAACATGCCTGGCATAGTTGGCTTTGCAAAGGCGGCTGACATGGCTATGGAGAAATTTGATGAAAGAATTAAGCATATGACAAGATTAAGGAATTTGTTAATTGATAACATCACTAAAAAAATACCTGACACTCAACTCAACGGTCCAAAAGACAGAAGGCTTTGCAACAACGCCAACATTGCCTTCAACTTCATAGAAGGAGAATCATTGCTTATGCAGCTTGACATGAATGGAATAGCTGTATCAACCGGCTCTGCATGCAGCTCACAGAGCTTAAAGCCAAGCCATGTGCTAATGGCCATCGGCTTAAAGCATGAAGTGGCTCATGGGACAATAAGATTCACATTAAGCGAATACAACACTGAAAAGGAAATAAATTATACTGTTGATAATTTAACTGAAATCGTAAAAAAACTAAGAAAAATAAGTCCTTTGTGGAGGGAGAAACATGTACAGCGATGAGGTAATCAAGCACTTTAAAAAACCGCACAATATGGGAGAGATAAAGAATGCTGATGGAGTTGGCGAGGTAGGAAACCCTATATGCGGGGACATGATGTATATTTATATCAAGGTTGGGAAAAACAAGAAAAAGGAAGAAATAATAAAAGATATAAAAGTAAAGACTTTTGGCTGCATGGCAGCAATAGCAACAAGCAGCATGACAACAGACCTTGCAAAAGGAAAAACACTTGAAGAAGCAATGAAAATAACAAGAGACCATGTGGCAGATGCATTAAAGGGTTTGCCGCCAATAAAGATGCACTGCTCAAACCTTGCTGCAGATGCCTTGCACAAGGCAATAAAGGACTATTGGAGGAGGAAAGGAAAAAATGTATAAAATAAATGTGTCAAATGATTGCATAGGCTGCGGAGCCTGCAACGGAGTTTGCGGATTATTCGAGGTTGTTAAGGGAAAGTCAAGGCACAAAAAGGGAAAAGTTGAGAAATTAACCTGCGAGAAAGAGGCAGCAGACACCTGCCCTGTGCAAGCCATAAAGATAGAAAAAGCGTGATTAAACATAATGAAAAAGTTCTATTTCCTTAATTCAAAAAAACAGAAGCTTGCAGGAATACTTGATGAACCAAGCAATAAAAAGCAAGAAATTGGTCAAGAACTTGAAGAATGGCTCGTTGATAATAATGGAGGGAGCAAATCATTTTTTTGACGGGGATGATTACATCAGGAAAATAAACAAAATCTTTGCAGAGTGGTTTGAGGAAAAATGAAAAAAACAAAACAAAAAACAACGAAAACAGAACAAAAACCAGAAAACAAAATAACAAAAGACATGACTTTGGGAGAAGTTGTCACAAAATACCCCAAGGCAGCAGAGGTCATGCTCAAGCAAGGACTGCACTGCGTTGGATGCCATGTGGCTGCTTATGAAACTGTTGAGCAAGGAGCAATTGCGCATGGATTTGACAAGAAGCAGATAAAGAAGATGCTGGATGACATGAACAAGGCTGCTGGATAAGGATTAAGCTCTTTGGTTCTAAAAAGCAGAAAATTTTTATACTTTCCAGTATTTGCATTGTTGAGGAGGATGCTGGAATGATTGAATCACATGACCTTGCAACAATTCTTGTTGGAATGGGAACGACCTGTGCTATTGCTGCAGCAGGCATCGCATTTTATCAGATGTTCATAGAGACAAAAAGAGCGCCGGGAATAGTCATGGAGTTGAATGAGCAATACTCAGAGGACATGCCATTACAAGAAGTATACTGTCTCTATAACCGCCTGCTTCCTGCCTCAAGAAGGACGCATGGCGAAACCAGAAATTTAGCAGACGGACTAGTAGATAAGGTTGAGCTAAGACTTTGCGAGCACATTGCAGAAGAAGGATATTTAACCTTAGATAGAAGGCTGATACAATCCCCAACATTCTCGAACACGTTTGCTCAACACCATTATGCTGGCGAATCCAATCCTGAAGACGCTGTAAGCCATGTTCTTGAAGTAATGGCTGAACACAATCTGAACATCATGACTCTACAACCACATTAAACATTTGCGTTCTATTTTATTATTAAGATTTCATTAGTTTTGAAACAATAAAGAACAAAAAATTAATAATAAGAACCTCACTCCCTGTGCGTATGGGCGGCGCATATCAGTCTATAGACATAAATCCGATATCTGACATACTTATTCTTGGCGCTCCAAGATGCCCTCACAGGTGCAAGTTCTGCTCTTATCACACAGATACACAGCATGTGACACAAGAACGCCAGTCAGCAGAAGCACTTGCCCGTGAAACAATGGATTTCTTTAATGAAAGAGAGGATGTAATAAGAAAGAACGGTGAAATTTATATTATAAACTCTGGAAGCCTGCTTGATGAAAAGCAGATACCAAGAGAATATATTTCGTGGCTGGCAGGATTCCTGGAAAGAAAGAACTTGAGATTGATTGCTGAGTGCAGGGCTGACTCAAAACTTGAAGATTACAGCCATGAAATATCAGCATTGGTTGAAACAACATTAGATGTTACTTTTGCATTGGGTGTGGAGGCATACAGAAGTGATTTAGAAAACAGGAATGCCTTATTCAGAAGACTTGGAAAAGGCATAACAGATGCACAATGCATTGAAGAGGCACAAAAGCTTCATGAAATGGGATGCAAGGTAAAAGCTTACCTTATTATTGCACCTCCCTGGCTTGGAGGACCATCTTACCTGGAAGAAGGATACAGAAAGAGCATTGACTGGCTTATTGAAACCGCATTTCAAACTGCAGAATTCGCAGCATATAAAATGGATGCTGATATCATAGGGACAACGCCCTTTTTCCCGTACAAGGGAACAAATGCTCCTATTCCAGAGGATTGGGCGCCTGTAAGCGCTACAGAAGCAGTTGAAGTGGCAAACCAGCTCAGACAGGTTTTGCCTGAAACAAAGATTAGTTACAGCAGCAGGAATATCCATCTTGCCTTTGGCAATTTTTTCAAGTCCAAAGGCATTGAAAAGCCAGTAAACGCGCACAATCCTGAAGAGGTCTTGGAAGCAAGGGAGAATGTTGCAAGGATTTGTGAAAATGTTTTTGGAATGAGAGGGGAAATCAGTAAGAATATAAAAAGAGCTTTTAGGCGGGTTATAAGTTAGTGTTCTTAATATTTTTAAACAAAACTAATGAAAAGTATATCTTTCCCTACAAAAAAGCTTAAATATAAGCCACACAATATGTAGTACTCTTCTCTGAATCAAGCACAAAATGTTGTGCTCATCGTTGAGTGAAAAACAGGAAAAGAGAGGTGTTTAGCATGAAATGTCCTTATTGCGGCTCAGGAAACACAAAGGTAACTGATAAAAGGGCTTCTCAAGAGATTAACAGAAGGCGCAGAGAGTGCCTTGACTGCAGCAAAAGATTCACAACTTATGAGCAGGTTGAGCTTCCAAAGCTTCCTGACTGGATAAAGAAGCGAGATGGAAGGGTTGTGAAGTTTGAAAAGGAGAAGATAAACACTGCTGTCTTCAAAGCTTTCAAGGCAGTTGGAAGGGAAGACCTAAAAACAGCAGAGAAGGTAACAGAGTATGTTGTCAAAGACATACAAAGGGTTTGCATAAACAGGATTCCTGAGGTTGAACAAATCCAGGACATGGTTGAAAAGGCATTGATAGCCAATGACCAGGCAGAGGTTGCCAAGGCATACATACTCTACAGAGAGCAACACACAAAGTTAAGGAAAACAAAAGACCTCTTCTTGGATGTAAACCATACCATAAACAAGTATCTGGAAAAAAACAGGTGGGATGTAAATGAGAACGCCAATGAGGCTTACAGCTTCTCAGGACTATTACTTTACACAGCAGGCGAGGTCATTAAAAACTATGCCCTTAACGAGATATACACTCCTGCAATAAGAGAAGCTTATGAGAAGGGTTACATACATGTTCATGACCTGGTTAATGGCTTCATTGGCTATTGCGCAGGATGGTCTTTGAAAAACATGCTTCTTTGGGGCTTTGGAGGTGTGCCCAACAAGGTTGATGCAAAGCCTGCAAAGCACATGGATGTTGTTGTTCACCAGATGATAAACTACATTGGATGTTTGCAGATGGAGTTCGCAGGAGCACAGGCATTCAACTCTGTTGACACATTCCTTGCTCCTTTTGTAAGAACAGACAAGCTGGATTACAAGCAGGTGAAGCAGGCAATGCAGACACTCATATTCTCGTTGAATGTGCCTTCGCGTTGGGGCTCGCAATACCCCTTTTCCAATCTGACATTTGACTGGGTGGTTCCTGAAGACCTTAAGGAAGAGAGAGCAATAGTTGGCGGAGAGGAACAGGAATTTACATACGGAGACTGCCAGAAGGAGATGGACATGATAAACAGGGCGTTCATAGAA